>JAZFUB010000382.1:0-7375 GCA_036447015.1 Thermoguttaceae bacterium
CTCCACAGCCCGATGATACACACTCTCCAAGAACCCGGGCCCCAACTCCTTATGCACCACAATCAAGCACCCAATCACGCGATAGATCAAATCATCCACCCCCTCATGTCCACGACTCACCCGCTCCCACTTCTCTCGCTCACCCATGCAACCCCCCCTTCTTCCCTTTTTCCTTACGTTCTTCCTTCCTTCTTCCTTTTCTTCTTCCCTTTTTCCCCTCCTTCCCCTTTTCCCGATCACGTCTTTCCCTTCTGATATTTAGGAATCTCCGGAGGAGGAATCTCAAGGATCAACCGATCAATCAAATCTTCATTACTCATTCCCTCGGCTTGGGCCTGAAAATTGGTACTGATCCGGTGTCGCAGCACGGGGATTGCGATCTTCCGGACGTCTTCCACAGCCACCGAGAACCGCCCGTCCATGGCGGCCAATGCTTTGCCTCCCTGGATCAGAAACTGCCCCGCCCGGGGACCGGCTCCCCAATCGACCAGTTCGCTGACGAACTCGGGTGCCGAGTCGTCTTTCGGCCTAGTGGCTCGCACCAGTCGGGAAACATATTGGATGATGTATTCGCTGACGGCCACCTTGCTGACCAACCCCTGCAGATTCGTGATCGCTTTGCCGGAAAGTACCTTGTGGATCTCGACCTTCTCGCTCCGTGTGGTCGTGGCCAGGATTCGCTCTTCCTCCTCGGCCGATGGATAGTCGACCTTGATGTCGAACATGAATCGGTCCAACTGGGCCTCGGGCAACGGATAGGTGCCTTCCTGTTCGATCGGATTTTGCGTGGCGATGACGAAGAACGGCTCGGGCAGCGGATAGGTCGTCTGTCCGACCGTCACTTCGCGCTCCTGCATCGCCTGCAACAGGGCGGCTTGCGTCTTCGGCGGCGTTCGGTTGATTTCGTCGGCCAACAGGATGTTCGTGAAGATCGGGCCTTCGACGAAACGGAAATTCCGCCGTCCCTTCTCGTCTTCCTCCAGCACGTTCGTGCCCGTGATGTCCGAAGGCATCAGGTCGGGCGTGAATTGGATCCGCTTGAACCGGATGTCGAGGATCTGCGCGAGCGTGCTGACCATCAGCGTCTTGGCCAGCCCGGGCACTCCGACCAGCAGGCAGTGTCCCCGGGTGAAAATGGCGGCAAAGATCTGTTCGATCACATCCGACTGGCCGACGATGATTTTCTGCAACTCTTCCTGCATGATCTGCCGATGCTGGCTGAACTCTTGCAGGACGTCGCCGAGACTGCGAGGCTTGGTGGACACCTAGTTTCCTTTGCGATTCTTACGGTAGCTGGCTGGAATTTCGGACGTACATCAATAGCATCGTACCATTGTAGGGACAAAGTCCAAGGGTCCTCTGCTATTGTCGACTTAACCTCTGAATTCTAAGATACTTGTGGTAATCGTGCCGACGACGACGACATCCGGGAGATCGAACATGAAACGCCTGACCATACCCGCCATAATGCTTGCGGTTCTGTTTTGCGGGCCTGTATCGATTGTACGGGCGGAAATCTCTGCTGAGCAAGTCCGCCAGGCGATCGATAAGGCCGTCGGCTTCCTCAAACAGCAGCAACGTAACGACGGGTCCTGGAACGAGTTAGCGAGGTTCAAGGGCGGCGTCACCGCGCTCTGCACGCTGGCGTTGCTGCACGCGGGCGTCGAACCGGACGACCCGAGCGTCGCGAAGGCGGTGAATCTTCTTCGACGGACGAAATTCGACAAGACTTATACCGTGGCCCTGCAGACGATGGTCTTTGCCAAGGTCGGCCGAGACACCGATGGGGGGCTCATCGAGCGAAATGTCCGATGGCTCGAAGCGATCCAAATAACCGACGGCGACAGGGTCGGGTCGTGGGACTACCCCAAACTGAGCCGAGGCGACAATTCCAACGCCCAATTCGCTCTTCTGGCACTCCATGAAGCCGAACGGGCCGGCGTGGAGGTCAAACCCCGCACCTGGCGATTGGCCAAGGCCTATTGGGAAGACTGCCAGAACGCCGACGGATCGTGGGGATACTACAAGGGACAATCGGGCACGGGTAGCATGACTTGCGCCGGCATCGCCTCCTTGATCATCACTTCCGACAAGGTCCAACAGGCCGACGCCAAGGCCGTCGGCGACCGGATCCAATGCTGCGGTCAAGGCGACGCTCGAAACAACAACATCGACCGGGCCATCGACTGGCTCGGTCGCAACTTCTCGGTGACCGGCAACCCGGGCACGCGCCGAAATGTCTGGTTACTCTACTATCTTTACGGCGTCGAACGGGTCGGCCGGCTGACCGGCCAGCGATTCATCGGCGGACACGACTGGTACCGCGAAGGCTCGGACTATCTCGTCCGCACTCAGGACGGCCTGTCGGGCTATATCAAGGGGATCGGTCAGGCCGAGGGCGTTCCGGAGATCGGCACCGGCTTGGCGCTGCTGTTTCTCTCCAAAGGACGTCGGCCCGTCTTGATGGCCAAGCTGAAACACGGCACTGCCGCCGATCTGCACGGCACCGACTGGAACCAGCATCGCAGCGACGTGGGCAATCTGACGAAGTACGTCGAATCGAAGTGGGGCTTCGACGTGACCAGCCAGGTCGTCAACCTCCGTAAGGCATCGGTCGAGGACCTGCTGCAAACGCCCGTCCTCTATTATTGTGGAAGCGCCAATCCGTTGCCCAAGGAACCGGCGATGCGGAAACAGCTTGCCCGAAAGTTGCGCGACTATCTCGATCGCGGAGGGTTCCTCTTTGCCGAAGGTTATTGCGGCGGCGTTGGGTTCGACGTCGGATTCCGCGAGTTGATGGCTTTGGTCTTTCCGGAACCGGAATACCGCCTGCGTCTGTTGGACCCCGAGCATCCGATTTGGCACGCCGAACAGTGGGTCAATCCGAAATACGTCAGACCGTTGTGGGGAATCGAGTTCGGCTGCCGCACGAGCGTTGTCTATGCGCCGGCCGATCCGCCTGCCCGCCCGCGCCCGTCGTTGTCGTGTCTTTGGGAACTATCGCGAAGCGGGCGCAACGAGCAGCTTGCGCCGGAGGTTCAAGCCCAGGTCGACGCCGCCATGGCCGTCGGCATCAACGTGTTGGCCTATGCAACCAATCGGGAACTCGGCGACAAAATGGCCAATTGGCGTTCGAAGGAGGGCCAGCGACCGGAAGACAACGTCCAGCGAGGCAAACTGTTCGTTGCCAAACTGCGTCATCCGGGCGGGTGCAACGCCGCGCCACGAGCGCTGATCAATCTGATGGAAGAAGCGGGAGACCAACTCGATCTGCGGACGGCAGTCCGCGAGCAGTTGCTGCAAATGACCAATCCGGAGATCTTCGACTATCACCTGGTCTTCATGCACGGGCGGAACCGCTTCCAGTTGCTCGACACGGAGCGGCAGCAGTTGAAGATCTATCTCGATCGGGGCGGCATGCTGCTGGCCGATTCGATCTGTGCCAGCTCGGCGTTTACCGAATCGTTCCGCCACGAGATGGCGGCCACCTTTCCGCAGGCCAAGCTCGAACCGATCCCGGCCGACGATCCATTGCTCACCCGCGCCTATGGCGGGTTCGATCTGAGAAAGGTCAGTCGCCGCGACCCGCAGCGACGCGACGCCGGCGGTCCGATGAAGGCCACGACCCGAGACGTGGCGCCCGAGTTGGAGGGCATCCGGCTCGGCGACCGTTGGGCCGTGGTCTTCTCCCGCTACGATCTCAGTTGTGCGCTGGAGCGGCATGATTCGCTCGATTGTCGAGGCTACACGCGCGAGGATGCGGCCCGGATCGGGCTCAATGTGGTGCTCTACTCGTTGCAGCAATGACGGGGGATTGCCCCCTGTCGGCTGGTCGTGATACAATGGTTGCTAGCAGCCCAAACATCACCAACGTGCCCGTGTCGAGCGAATCTCCATGGCGAAGATCACTTTGAGAGTTCTCGACGGTGCGGACCGGGGACGCCTCTTCGAGGCGGTGCCCACGCCGTTGACCATTGGCCGCGAAGAGGGCAATTCGGTCCAACTCAATGACGAACGGATCAGCCGGTTCCATCTGAAGATCCAGGAGGACAACGGCAAGATCGTGCTGACCGACCTGGAAAGCACGAACGGAACCAAGGTCAACGGCGAGAACGTTCAGCTTTGGCTGCTGCGACCCGGCGATGCGATCGTACTGGGGCGCAGCGTCCTGTTGTTCGGTTCGCGGGAGGAGATTGCTCGGCGGCTTGCCACACTTCGGGGTGAGGATCTCTCCGAAGGGATCATCCTCGAGGCGGACGAGGAGGCGGAACAGGAGGAGTCGAACTCGATATCGCTCGAGTTCGAGTTGAATTGGTCCGACGAACCCGACGCCCGGGCCGTACTGCACACGCTGATCCCACCGGAATTGCCCACGTCGCTCGGTCCCGGCCAAGCCGCCCAACTGGCCGAAGTGCTGCAATACTTGCATCTGAGGCTGCGAGGCCTGATCCAGACGGTCACGGTCGAGGGCAAGCCGGAGCGGATCACGCTCGACCAGCGCCAATGGCAGAATGTGGTCGATCTGCAGGATCGATTGGCGGGCTATCTGCGCTCGATCGGCGAGCCGGGCGAATAGAATCGGACAGTCGCTGTTCGCTCCGCGAACCGGCGTTTTTTCGCTCCTAGGTTGTGAATCAATGCGTACGTTGGGCCTCCGAGCCCGTCGAAATGTCGAACTCCCCTGGATTCGACGGGCTCGGAGGCCCATCGTACAGGTTGCGTCCGAATGATTCACGACCTACTCGATCGGCTCTTGGTCCGGTTGCTCGGCCCACTCGAAGCCGACTTCCGTTTTGAGTGACTCTTGCCATGCCAAAAACGTGGCGATCTGCTCCTGCCGCCCGACATCGCTATAGGTGTCGTACCCGTCGACCTCGAATTGGATCCAGAGCGCCCTTTCCGGCGGATTGATTTCGCTTACGCGGACGACATAGGCGATCTCCTGCGGAAGGTTCATCGCCACGGCAATTCCACCCTTGCTCAGACCGAATACCGTTCGCATGAAGTCGGAGCCCGCCAACTCGACGATCGGTTCGAGCTTGGTCCGCCGGAGCTGCGGCCTCGGTGACGTCGTCGCCGGCACGTTGCCTCGCGTGAGCCAACTGAACGGGTCGGTCTTCGAGACCTCGACGTTCGGTTCGCTGCCGATCGAGTCGCTGAGCGAACGCAACGAATCCTTGCGGGCCTTCGCGGCCAAGGCTTCGGCGGCTTCGGTCGCCAGGCGGCGGGCTTTCTGCATCTTCCAAACGCGACGCACTTCGTCCCGGACGCCCTCCTCGTCGAAGTCGGGAATCCGCTCTTTCGAGTCCTCGACCTTCCAGAACAGGTAGCGATTGCCCTGCCTGTCGACCGAGACTTCCGCCTCGTACAGTTGCCGGTTCGCCTCGAATGCGTATTGGACGAACGGGCTGCCCCCTTCGGCAAACCGAATGAAGGTTCTGCCGATTTCGAAGTCTTGGGCCTCGAAGCCGGACATTATCGGGCCGACGCCGGCATCCGGATCGGGCGACTCGCCCCAGATCAGTCCGCTCTGTTCACCGGCCGCCCGGATTTCCTTTACGAACGCGGCATCCAACGCGGCCAGGTCGGCTTCCGCGACTTCGCCATCAGGTGCGTTGATTGTGTGGCTCCGCCGTTTGCGGAAATACGCCATGATCCGGTCCTGCAGATCACTCATCACCGTTTGGGACCGCTGGTAGGCCAAATTCTGACGAATCATCCGGCCGATGCTGGTCGAGACGATGTCGTCATCGTCGGCCGGTTCTTCCTCGGGTTGCTCGACAGTGGGTCCCGGAGGCGGCTCCGGCCGTGGCTCGAACAGCGGTAGTTTCGGTCCTACGACGGCCGGCTCTTTCGTTTCGCTCGCCGGTGCGACATCTTCCACGGCCGGGTCGTCGGTCGATTCGGCCGGGACGTCGGTCGATTCATTCTCTTCGGCCATGCCTTGCTCGTCGGTCTCTTCTTCCTCCTGTAGGAACGAGGCCAGCAGGAACGGCGAAGCGGGACTCGTTGCCGATGTGTCCTCCGACGTGTCGCCCTCTTCCTCCGTCGGGGCGTCCTCGGTCGTCTCTTCGGTTTCGGCCGCAGCGTCGGCCGAATCGTCCTCGGCGGGCGCGTCGTCCGTGGGCACGGTCGCCGGTTCGTTATCCGACTCGGTCGCCGGTGGTTCTTCAACCGGCTCACCTTCAGTCGGCTCGCCCTCAGTCGCCTCACCTTCAGCCGGCTCGTCTTCAGTCGGCTCGTCTTCGGTCGGCTCGTCTTCGGTTGGCTCGTCTTCGGTTGGCTCGTCTTCAGTCAGCAACGGCGAGAAGATCGAACTCTGCGGCAGGCTGTCGTAGAGTTCCTTCCGTTCTTCGTACGCGGCTCGAACTTCTTCGTCCGTCACGATATCCGGCGAAGTCAACTTTTCGTTGTCCGCCTTGAGGTAGTTGACGGCAATCCGATGGGGTACGCGAAAACCGGGCTCCGGGAAGTTCGGATTGGCGTAGGTCTCTCGGTGCTCTTCGAAGAATGCCCGCAAGGTCTCCTCCGAGGGTTCTTCCTCGACATTTTCGAGAAAATCGGCCACACGGACCGGGACCACCTCGATGGTCGCCATGCGTTTCAGACGCTTGAAGTAGTCCCATCGCTGTGCGGGCGTGGTGCCGCCGAGGCTGATCCTGAACAGTTGGCCCGCTCTCATCGCCAGCAGTTCGTGACGCAAGACGTCGAACAGTTGCACTTGCGTGATGCCGATGTTCTCAAGGATCTGCTCCAACTGAAAGGTCGAAACGCCCTTGTTCTCCGCATTTTCGGTGATTTCTCTGACAAAGTCGTTCACGGCGTTGTCACTGATGACAATGCCGAGTCGTTCGGCATGTTTCGCACGAAGCCAAGTGTCCACGACTCTCTCTCTCGAGGCATCGCCAATCCGGCGTAGGTACATTCCGGCCACGTTTCCGGTCGAGCCGGTCGAGCCGGCTGCCTGCCGCACCTGCTGCAGGAAACGAATCACCGACATGCGCCGTTGCGAGAGCCCTTCCACCTCGCGCGCCGTCAAATCGCCGTACCGAGTCGTCTTGACCACGACCGGGTTGCTGACGGCCCCTCCTCTTGTACCGACCCAATCTTGGATCATCGACAGGAAGACAAATGCGAACATTGCCAAAACGCCGAGAACGGCAATCATTACTTTCTGATGTTTGCGAAAGATGCTAAAGGGACTAGCCATTGGGTCTTGACCCTCGTGGTTAATAGATGCGTGGCCCCGGCATTGCTTGACGGCCGGGACACCGTAGCGACAGATAGTAACGGTCCGCCGGTTGGCAGAACAACCGAATCTAGTAATTCTAAAATGGTCTATGGCAATTGCAATGCCAAATCGGACGCGCCCTTA
>JAZFUB010000383.1:0-7515 GCA_036447015.1 Thermoguttaceae bacterium
ATCGTCGGCTCGACGCTATTCGATTTCTGCGGAATCCAAGCCAAGAGGAGAAGAGTTGATCGGAGTGCGAATCAGATAATGGATGTGGATGATTCTCCGCCCAAGAGCCTTTAGTTTGCTTGAAACCGGCAGAAATGTCAAGCACCCGGCCCCGCTTCGCCCAGTGTCAAGCATCGACCCTGTGCAGCAGCCCGTTGGGGGGATGCCTGGAATGCCGGAAGAACTTATAGCAAACTATGTTCCAAAAGAACTTTCGGGCAACCGCTTCAGGGGTGTCGCGGCGAGAGACGCCCGAAACATCGCATAGAGTGGGCTTGCAACGCCACCAGGGGGTCCGGCGATTCGTTCCGACTGAAGGCCTCGGCCGCAGTCGATGCTGCCGAAAGACAACATCGCGACGCAACGCGTCAACATGCCCCCGGACGGCAAGATTCTTCCAGTCATCGGCAACGCATCTGGCACATTACCGTTTAGATGCGTCGCAAGGGTTGTGACGGCAGATGCGCACACAACCAAGCGATCGTTCGACAAGCAATGTTAGCCGGCCGGCTTGCCCGCCGTTGATTCGATCACTCGTCTCGTCACCACAACGAAGGGCAAGCCACCGGCTAACGACGGGTCACGAAACACCCATCCATGGAGGGTGTTCGCCGGGTGAAGGAAGCTTGACAATCTTCGCGTGGGTGATTTCGTCCAGGGCGAGCACTGCGGCCAGCGCCTCGGCCGGAGGTGCCGAATCGAGCGCCAGCACACCGACGGCCTCGCCGCCCGGCTTGTCTTCCACGCGGCCAACCGACATTTGGGCAATATTGATCCGATGGTCGCCGAAGGCCTTGCCCACCTTGCCGATCACACCGGGCATGTCGCGATGGGCGAAGATCATCATGATGCCGTCGAGGCGGCTCTCCAGCCGGCAGGTCCCCTTCTTGACCAAACGCGGCATATTGTTGCCGAACAGCGTGCCTTCAGCGATCGAGGTCCGCTTCTCGGTGACTACTTCAGCGTGGATGAGCGACCCGAAATCGCCGATCACGCTGCTGCGTTCCTCGACCAGTTCGATGCCTCGCTCGCGCAGGAGAACTTGGGCGTTGACGATATTCACCTCGGTGTCGAGTGCCTGCTCCAACAGGCCGGCTGCGAAGGCGGTCGAAAGCAGACGGGTGTCTTTGTCGGCCACTTCGCCCTGGTAGCTCACCTTGCACGATGTCGGCGGACAGTGGTCCATCTGGGCCAACAGCAGTCCCAGGCGATAGGCCACATCGAGGAACCCGCGTAGACTGGCCAGTGTCTTCGGGTCAAGCGGCGACATGTTCACCGACTGCCTGATCGCCCCGGTCGTGAAGAAATCGATCAGCAACTGGGCCGCTTCGACCGCGACATTGGTTTGGGCTTCTTCGGTGCTGGCACCGAGGTGCGGGGTGCAGAGAACACCGGGCATGCCGAACAGGGGGCTGTCGGTACAGGGTTCGCTCGGGTAGACGTCCAGCGCCACACCGCCGAGATGTCCGCTCTGGAGCCCTTCGACCAGTGCCTCTTCGTTGTAGATCCCGCCCCGGGCACAGTTGATCAGTCGGGCGCCCTGCTTGAGCAGGGCCACTTCCTCGCGGCCGATCAGGTTTCGGGTTTCGTCGTTCAGCGGCGTATGCACGGTGAGATAGTCGACATGGGGGAACATCTCTCGCGGCGACTCAAACGTTTCGATCCCCAATTCCTTGGCCCGGACGCTGGACAGAAACGGATCGGAACCGAGGATCCGCATTTCCAACGCTTGTGCCCGAGTGGCCACTGCTTGTCCGATCCGCCCCAAGCCGATGATACCAAGCGTCTTGCCGGCGAGTTGTTTGCCCATGAACTTCTTGCGATCCCAGCGTCCTTCGATGAGGCTCTGATTGGCCGGGGCAATGTTGCGCGAGAGAGCCATCATCAGGGCAATCGTCAACTCGGCCGTCGAGACCGTGTTCCCGCCGGGCGTGTTCATCACCACGATCCCCAACCGCGTGGCTGCCGGCTTGTCGATGTTGTCCGTTCCCACCCCGGCCCGGGCGATGGCCCGCAGCCGCGTGTTGCCTTCGAGAGATTCGGCCGTGATTTTCACGCCGCTACGGCAGATGGCCCCGTCGAACTGCCGAAGTGCTTCACGCAGATCGTCACCCGCCAGCCCCGTGCGGACTTCGTGCTCGATATTTCCGGCCGACTCCAACAAGTCGAGACCGTCTTGGGAAAGGTTGTCCAGAACGATAATTCGTGGCATCTCTTCTCCTACCTCGCTTCCTCTCGGACGCTAAGAACGGCTTGCGAAGACCCCATAGTCTACCCTAGGCCGGAATACTTGACGATGGGGGGAGAACCCATGGTTTGCAGAAGCATCCCCACAAACGTGTGAACTGTGCGTAGCTGGATTCGCAAGAATTCAGGCGTCACTGGACTCGACTGAATTCTTGCGAATCCAGCTACCAGGACCCTACCGCAGGGTGGTGTTGTTGCGGTCCACCAACCGCGTGCCGTCGTCGGGAAGAATCAGCGGTTGCGGTCGGCCGGGGGGTCCCGTCTGCAATGCGGCGACGCGAGAGGCCACTTGCGGCTGATATTTGCCCCGCAAGGAATGCTGGTAGTTGCGCAGCGCCTGCGCGTGTTCGCCCGTCTCCTCGCGAATCTTCCCCAACGCCGCCAAGGCTCGAGGGCTGTTCGGGTCGATCCGCAGGGCATCGATCAGGTACTCTTTGGCCTCGGGCCGTTTGCCGAACTCGTCGCAGAGTCGGGCCAACTCGATCCGGGCATCCGGTAGCGTCGGCTCGTGGTCGACCCAACCCTCGAGCAGTCGGAACGCCTCGTCGTTGCGGCCACGCTGGGCCAGTAAGACGGCCAACCCTCGATAACAGTCGCAGTGGTTCGTTTCATAGTCCAGACACAGACGATAGTAGCTCTCGGCCTGGTCAAGATCGACCTGGCTGTTCTCGATCAGCCCGGTGCGATGATACGTGGCCGCAACATTATAGTATCCGTCGGCATCATTCGGCTGCGTAAAGGTGGCTTCGCGAAACCGCTGCAACGCGGCGTCGTATTGGGCCTGCTGGTAGAGTCGAACCCCTTCGGCGTTCTGTCCCCGGGCAACCATGCTGCTGCAACCGGCCAACGGCACCAGCAGAAGGGCCAACAGGAGCAGCATCCCCGACGGAGCGACTCTCCAACGGGAAAGAGGCCGACAGGACGGAAACTGGGCAATTTGGTGAAAATACAGCACGGTACTCGCGCCTCGCTTTGCAGAAACTGCCGATCGAAGGGGGCCCGACGCGTCCGACCGGTGCCACGCGCCCCAGCGCCCAAGGATACAAGAAGGGGCCGAGAGAATAGCGACCGGGCCGGTTTCCCGCAACACCGGTTTTTCACAGACCGATTCAACGACTACGACTCTACCCCTACTTCCCCTACTTCCCCTACTTCCCCCGCTTCCTCGGCTCCGGCAGCGGCTGGCCGCGGACCGTGTCGTCGTCCTTGTAGAGTTCGCGTAGCCTTGCGAGTTCGGCTTTGAGTTCTTTGACGACCGACGCGTATTCGGGGTCGGCGTAGACGCTCTTCATTTCCCGGGGGTCTTTCTTCAGGTCGAACAGTTCCCATTCGTCAAGGTCGTGATAGAAGATCAGCTTGTGGACGTCGGTCCGCACACCGTAGTGCCGCTTCACGCTGTGGGCGCCGGGGAATTCGTAGTAGCGATAGTACATCGACTTGCGCCAGTCGTCCGGCGTGTTGCCTTCGAGGACCGGCACCAGGCTGGCCCCTTGCATGTCGGTGGGAATCGGCGCGCCGGCCACGTCGAGAAACGTCTCGGCGAAATCGAGATTCAGCACGATCTCTTTGCTCACCGACCCGGGCTTGATGTGGCCCGGCCATCGAACGACCAACGGGCTGCGCAGCGACTCTTCGTACATGAACCGTTTGTCGAACCAGCCGTGATCGCCCAGGTAGAAGCCCTGGTCGGACGTGTAGATCACGATCGTGTTCTCGGCCAGGCCCGTTTCGTCGAGATATGCGAGCACCCGGCCCACGTTGTCGTCGACCGACGCGATACAGCGCAGATAGTCCTTGATATAGCGCTGGTACTTCCAGCGAACCAGGTCGTCGCCCTCGAGGTTGGCCTGCTCGAACGCCTTGTTCTTCGGCGCATAGGCCCGGTCCCAAACGGCCGCCTGCTCTTCGGTCAGCCCACGGTTGGGAACCAGCTTCAGGTCGTTCGAGCTAAGATGCCTCGCAACGGTCATCGTCTGCTCGTGGGCTGCCGTGCCGCGACCCGACCAGTCGTCGAACAGGTTGTCCGGCTCGGGCATGGTGACGTCGTCGTACATGTTCAAATGTTTCGGCCCGGGCTGCCAGTTGCGGTGCGGCGCCTTGTGCTGATACATCAACATGAACGGCTTGCTCTTGTCGCGCTTGTTTTTCAAAAAGTCCAACGCCTGGTCGGTGATGATGTCGGTCGTATAGCCGGTATATTTGATCGTGCCCTCGGGCGTTCTCAGCGGCGGATTGTAGTAGGGACCCTGGCCGACGAGCACTTTCCAATAGTCGAACCCGGTCGGTTCGCTCCGCAAGTGCCACTTACCGACGACGGCCGTTTGGTAGCCCGCCTTGCGCAACAGCTTGGCGACCGTCTGCTGCGCGCCGTCGAACGTGTTACCGTTGCGAACGAATCCGTTGAGATGGCTATATTTGCCCGTGTTGACCACCGCCCGACACGGCCCACAGATCGAGTTCGTACAGAAACAATTCTCGAAGAGCATCCCCTCGTTGGCAATCCGATCGAGATTCGGCGTCTCGTTGATCTTGCTACCATAGCAAGACATCGCATGCGAGGCATGATCGTCGCTCATGATATAGATGATATTAGGCCGAGTATCGGCAGCCGAACAGACACTGGCGAGATAGCCCAAGACAACAACAAAGGCCAAGGGAGAGAGGAATTTGTGGGATTTCACGGGGGGCTCCTTCTGGAAGGGGATTGAACTGCGATGTTGTCACACCGGATCGACACGACCAATCATACCTCCCGGCATGGCGGGTCGCAAGCGATTACGGTCACCACGAAAACGGCTTCTCGGGCAGTTTACGACCTCTCCAGAAATCTGCAATGGAGCGCAATCAGCAGATGATAATCATTTTTGTCGGCTTCTTGGAGCGCCCTCAAATACTCCTGGCGAACTGGACTTGTCCCGCCGATCGTGGCTTCCGGCCATTTTACAAGCGGCTGATCGTGGGTCGAGAGCCAGATGTTGGACAGCATGTGTGCCTTGCGTACGTTTTCGGCTTCCGCTCGGTTCAACTCGGCGCGGGTTCGGATGGTTCGATCGTTCAGATGCGATGGATCGATCGGCGTTTCGCCCTCAATGGTTTCCCACGGGTCGTTCATGTCGACCATAGCCGCTGCTTGGAACCGGACATCAGTTCGTAGACCGTCTTCTTCGTCATCTCTTGCACCGTCGGCCCGTCGACGGCCTGGGTTTCCAGGGCCGATGTGCCTTGAACGAGTTCCATGATCTTCTTCGCCTTGGCTCGTGCCTCTTGTTCCTGCAACTGAAGGCTGCTGCACGTCGTCACGACCGTCACTTCCATGCCGAGAGCGGCGGCCACGGCCCACACGTTGGAAAACGTGACATTGCCGATGCCGTCGTTGAGCATTCGATTGACTGTAGGCAAAGACACGCCGCTACGTCGAGCCAGGGCGGTTCGGCTCATGCCCAGCCTTTTTCGGCGTCTTTCCAGGGATTGAGCAGAGAGGTTTTGCGGAGCCATTTTGACCGTCCTTGCGGTGCGACGACCTGATCTTAAAGTGCATCACGAACAACATTAACTTACAACCGAAGTATATCATATATGACATGAACTTCAAGACATAAAGTGTCGCAGCTAATTGTATTTAGTCGTAACTCGTTCCTGAATAAGATGTTACAAGGCACAAAAGATCGGGGCTGAGTACGCCGGCTCGTCGTGGAACACCTTCGGCGTTCGTTTCGTCGCTTGGGCCTTCTCGACCCAGGGTCCGCTGCGCGACCCGTGGGCTTTGATGTGATACGCCTACGGCGTAGAGGCTTGGTCGGCAGAGAACCTACCACGACAACGGCTTCTCGGCCAGTTGGCGCTCGTGGCGGGTTAGGTCGTACATGTCGCGCAGCAGTTGCACGTCGCACGGGCGTTGGGTGACTCCGCGGCGCTCGAACATTCTCGCTTGGGTGGCGATCATGACGTCGACGGGAACCTCGGTCACTTGGCCGAAACTTCGGGCGTAGTTGACGAAGCTTGGGACGTTGGTGGTGACGAAGCCGTAGACCATCGTGCAGGCGCCGATCGTCTTGCCGGTGAAAATGCTCGTGTTGACGGCCGTCTTGGCGTAGTCGCCGATGATGCAGCCGATGAA
This sequence comes from Thermoguttaceae bacterium, assembly GCA_036447015.1. Taxonomy (GTDB): domain Bacteria; phylum Planctomycetota; class Planctomycetia; order Pirellulales; family Thermoguttaceae; genus JAZFUB01. The sequence goes on from JAZFUB010000383.1 coordinate 6,404, forward strand.
CTGCATGCCGGTCGTTACCTTGCGGCCTGAGTATTCCATGCCGACCTGGCCGTAGGTGTTTTTCAGATCGCTGTTGCAGGTGCCTGCCCCCAGGTTGATCCAACTGCCCAGGTAGCTGTGGCCCATGAAACCGTGGTGCTGTTTGTTCGTGTACGGTTCGATGATCGAGGCCTCGATTTCGCCGCCGATTTTGGTCGTATGGCCCAGGGCGACGCCGTCCTTGATCGCCGCATGCTCGATCACCCGGGCACGCGGACCGATATAGGCCGGCCCGCTGAGATAGCAGTAAGGGCCGATGCTGGCGTCGCGGTCCAAGACGATCGGTCCGTCGGCCGCGTCGGTCACGACGTATTGCCCCAGCGCGGCCCCCGGTGCGGCGAACACGCCGTCGGCGATCTCCCGATAGTTGCCCGTCGCGAGCCGGTCTTCGAGATTCTCGGCCAAGGCGGCCCGGTGATGGCGGATGACGTCGTGCGGATAGTCCAGCAGCGGCAGTTCGCATTCGAGCGATTCGAGCTGCAACTGCTCGACCTGTGACATCAGATCTTGGGCCGTGAGATTCTCGGTCGGCGTCAGATCCTTCGCGTCGATCAAAGCGGCCGCCAGACTCTCGCCCGAGCGAACCGCACCGCGACGGCCTTCGGCAATCAGACCTTTCAAAACGTTCAACGCACCGGCGGTCGGTACCAGCCGGGCATTGACCAACAGCAGCGAGCCCTCCGGATCCAGCACACCATGGGCCAACTCGGGGTGATCGGCGGCCAACACGTCCCGCAGGTGCGGGCGGACCAGCGCGGTGACCGAATCGCCAACCCGGTCGATCAGGTCCAGCAGCCGATAGCTACCACAGCTGATTTCGAACGCCGGCCGGCCCACCGCCATCGGGTAGAGTTTCAGAACCAACTCGTCTTCGAAAAGTACGACATTCATGGACTAACCGTCCGGTGGGGTTGCTTGGGATATAGTGAATATAGCAATGCGTGCCGCAGGTCATCGGGCCGCTGACGAAGTATAGCATGGGCCGTAGGGTGTGTGCCTGCACGCACGTCTAGCAGAGCCCATCATCGCCCGTTTAGCCGTCGTCGGCACGACGACGTGCGTGCAAGCACACA
>JAZFUB010000384.1:0-5623 GCA_036447015.1 Thermoguttaceae bacterium
TTGCTGCGAGCCGGAAGCCTGCGAGCCGGTCGAAGTCTGCGAGCCGGTCGAGGTTTGCGAGCCGGTCGACGATTGCTGTGCACCGAAGTGCAGCCTGCGTGACAAGCTGAGGTCCCGTCGTGCAGCCCGCAAGTGCTGCGAGCCCGATGCCTGTGATCCGGTCGAAGTTTGTGACCCGGTCGAAGAGGCTCCCGAGGCTACGGAAGCACCGCCCGCTCCGGAAGCACCGCCCGCTCCGGAAGCGGCACCGCCCACGACGTAAGCGTTCGATCAGCCGCAACTTGCCCTGTTGGTTGCGGCTTTGAGGTTTTTCCCCCTGAGCCGGATCTTGTCATAAGATCCGGCTTTTTTATGCGCCGAGAGAAGATGGGGCAGCTGCGGCAGATGCGACATTGTCCCTGGGGTCCTGCTCACGAATATCCGCCTATCTGCGACAATTGTTGGAAAAAGATTCGGATTACAGAAGCTTTTCGGCCGAAAACACCCGTGCCTCTCTATTTTTCTTTTCACCGCAAATCCGCGTTCGACTCTTGTCTTCGTCAGGAAAGGCTTGTTTCATGGCTCGCATTACATTCGCTTGGTCCGTGGTTGCCCTGGTGGCCTTGACTGCCGGTTGCACGATGTGTGCCCATCCTCACGACTACTGCGGTCCGACTTACACGGGAGAGTGTGGCACGCAATGTGCCCCGAATGCCCGGGCCGGCTCGATTCTTTCCGAGCCCCTGGAGACCTTCTCGACCCATGAGATGGGGCCCCATTCGGGCATTCCCGGCGACATGGTCCCTGTCCCCGACGGTTTCGCCGAAAGCGTCTCCCAACGCCAGCAATCGGTCGATCGAGTTCGCTCGATCTCGTCGCATCGGATGACGCGCTGAGTCGGCAATCTCGACACGACGCCGGAAATGTAGGCCGGATCGCGATCCGGCATTTCTCCCGCGTAACGACCTCGCCGGATCACGATCCGGCCTACGGAAATTGACCATTCTTGCAAAGCGCGACCCGATCCGCGACAATAGCGGGCTCCTGACGACGTTGTGGCCCTCGTTCTCCTCCAGTCGCGGATGCATGGCATGAGCAATCGGGATGAAAGTCCTGCCGAGACACCACCGAAAGTCGAGGCACCACCGAAAACGGTCTTCGGTATCGTCCGCCGATTGGGACCCGGTTTGATCATTGCCGGTTCGATCGTCGGCTCGGGCGAGTTGATCGCGACGACGAAGACCGGTGCTCAGGCCGGCTTCTGGCTTCTGTGGCTGATCGTCATCGGCTGCGTGATCAAGCTCTTTGCCCAGGTCGAGTTCGGTCGCTATGCGATCTCTTCGGGCAAGACGACCATGGCGGCGCTGAACGAAGTGCCCGGCCCGAGGCTTCGCGTCAATTGGCTGATCTGGTATTGGTTGGTGATGTTCGTGGCCAGCATGGCGCAGCTTGGGGGCATTGTCGGCGGCGTGGGGCAGTCGTTGGCGATGAACCTGCCGATCGACGGGAGTTTCAACCGGCTTTTGGAGGAACAGGATACGTGGGACGGCGCAGCCGTGCCGATTCGAGAGGAACTGCAACAGGCGCAACTGCAACGAGAGGAAGCCGACCGTCTCAACGGCAATGACGCTGTGAAGAAGGCCGCGGCTGAAAAGCATATCGAGCAGAGGCTCACGCAACGAATGGGCCGGCCTCGCCCCAATCCCGACGTCGAAGGCTTCTTCTGGACCGACGACGTCTATTGGGCCATCATCCTCGCCTTGGTTACGGCGGGGTTGCTGGTCGTCGGCCGATACGGACTGATTCAAAACCTTTCCACGTTCTTCGTGGTGAGCTTCACGCTAGTCACGATCTTCTGTGTCTTCGGCGTCCAACTTCATGATAAGTACGCCATTTCCGGCGGCGAACTGCTCGATGGGCTGAAGTTTCGGTTGCCGCCCGTGATCGAAAGCCTGAAACGGTCGCCGATGGCGACGGCATTGGCCACTTTCGGGATCATCGGCGTGGGGGCGACCGAGTTGATCTCTTATCCGTATTGGTGCCTGGAGAAGGGCTATGCCCGATTCACCGGTCCCCGCGATCAGACCTCCGCGTGGGCCGAGCGGGCCGAGGGATGGCTTCGGGTGATGCGGTGGGACGCGACGGTCTCGATGGTTATTTTCACGTTCGCCACCGTGGCGTTCTACTTGCTCGGCGCGGCCGTCCTGCACCGTGACGGCCTGGATCCCGAGGGCAACCAGATGATTCGCGCCCTGAGCCGCCCTTACGTCGAAGTCTTCGGCCCATGGGCACAGTGGGTATTCCTGTTCGGCGCGGTGGCCGTGTTGTACTCGACGTTTTTCGTGGCGATCGCCGGCCATACGCGGGTGGCGTCCGACGCGATACGGGTTCTCGGCGTCGGGGCTCGCACCGAGGTGGCCCGCCTGTGGTGGATCCGCGTGATGAGCATCGCGTTTCCGTTGATCGCGCTGACGTTTTGCATCTTCATCCGCAAGCCGGCCATGATGGTGTTGGCCAGCGGGATGATGCAGGCCATCATGCTGCCGATGCTCGGCGGCGCCACGCTCTACTTCCGCTACTGCTGCTGCGATCGCCGGATCACGCCCGGACGTCTGTGGGACGTGATGTTGTGGGCCTCCGTCGGCGGCCTGTTGATCGCCGGCGGCTGGATGGCGTGGATGGCGATGGGCAAGTTGCTCCAGGCACTGAGCCAATTGGTTTGATCGAAAACAACAACTTCCCGATTTCGACGTCCGTCCGTTCAGCTGCCCCGTTTAGCTGCCGCCGGTACGGCGGCTCGGCCAAAAGTGCGTTCAAGCGTTAAGCCGCCGTACCGGCGGCAGCTAAACGGGGAGACGGTGTTTCGGTCGATTCGTCCACACGGTTTTGTGAAGCGCCCATGAATAATCTCCATCTTGATTCGTGCGTTGGGAAGAACCAGACGAAGAGATCCCTGTTCGGTGCCGGCCGCGTGACGTCGCTCGGCTGTGGTCTGTTGCTGGTTGTCGCATTGCCGCTGTTGAGGTCGTCCGATGCGCCGCAAGGGGCGACCGAGCCGGAACGTCTCGGTCGCCATGCCGTCTCTCGGCGAAACTCGCTCGCGGCGGCTTGTCGAGAATCGGCCCGATGGATCGACGGACAACTCGACGAGCCTTGCAGCGTGGTGGTTCACGAGCCGTTCGTGGTTGCCGGTGATCCGAGCGAGCAGGAACTGCACCGCCGGTATCATCGCTCGATCGCTCCGGCGGCCCGGGCCATGGCGGCCGCGTACTTTTCGACAACGCCGTACGAACCGGTAACGATCTTGCTTTTCAATCGGGAAGAGACCTACCGGCGCCATGCGGCCCGTCTGTTCGGCGACCGGACGGTTTCCCGATTCGGCTATTACAAGCCGCACCTGCGCGTGCTCCTGATCAACACCAGTACCGGCGACGGCCCGCTATGGCATGAGTTGACGCACGCGCTGATGGCGTTCGATTTTCCCGACGCGCCGCAGTGGTTTGCCGAGGGGCTCGCATCGTTGCACGAAACGGGTCGAATCACCAACGACGGAAGCCACATCGAGGGACAAGTGAACTGGCGATTGGGTGTTTTGCAGGAGGCACTCCAAACAGGGCAATTGCGATCGGTCGAATCGCTGATGGCAAGCGACGATTTCTACGGCCGAGATGAGCATCTCCATTACGCGCACGCCCGCTTCGTTTGTCTTTACCTGCAACACCGAGGTGTGCTGAAACCATTTTACCGTCAACTGCGAGCGGGCCGCGATGCGACGGCGGAAGTGTTTCCGGACCGTTCGCTGAAAAAAGTCGACGCCGATTTCCGAACGTTTGCCAAAGGGCTAACCCAACAAAAGCCAAGCAACCTGATACGGTTCCAAACGGCCGATCGCTTGCGGCGCATCGTCCGGACCGAGCAAATCCTTCCGCGGCACCCGACCCGTTAGACCGGCAACGTCGATCGACACGGCTTCTCGACCGAAATTGCACAACACCAAAATCCTCTGCTCTCGGTCGATGCTCGTCCGAAGCAGGCCGACCGTCGACCGATGATCGACGGGAATCACTTCCTGGTCGGCGTCGGGGTGAAAAGCCGGCTGAGCGCCGCGTATCCGAAGCAGCCGGCAGTAGCCCTCGAAAACGGCCGCCGACGGCCGGTCGTGATCCTCGACGAGGGACGTCAATTCGCTCAGTTCGAACTTTCGGCGGTTGATCGATCGGGCACGCCCGGTCCGCTCGACGCCGGCCGTGTCGTTGGGCGTGCCGATCAGGCTGTGGAAATAGACGGCCGGGATCCCTTGCAGCGAGAGCATCAACGCCTGGCCTGCAAGGAATCGCCGCACCTGGATGGCTGGGTCCGGATCGTCCGGGCCAGCGTCGTTCAACTCGGCAACGGCGTCGAAGTACGTGATATTCAACTCGTAAGGACTCTGGGAGCCGTCCGCGTTTCGTTTCATGCTGACCCGTCCGCCGCGCTCTTTGACCATGGCGATCAGCCGATCGAAACGATCCGGCCGCATGAGGCCTTCCAGCGGCCGCACTCCGATGCCGTCGTGCGAGGCGGTGAAATTCAGCACGGTCGTTCCCGGCGGCGTGGGCTCCATGCGGGTGAGCCAATCGACCAACAGGTCCGTATTGCCCGAGAGCAACGCCTCCAACAGCAACGGGGCCAGGCTGAACTGGTAAACCATTTGGGCCTCGTCGCCGCGGCCGAAATAGCTCGCGTTCTCTTCGTGCGGTACGTTCGTCTCGGTCAACAGAATCGTTCCCGGCGCCAGCGCGTCGGTCACGTCTCGCATCAGCTTCACGACCGTGTGCGTCTCGGGCAAGTGGATGCAGGGCGTGCCGAGTTCTTTCCAGAGATAGGCGATCGCATCGAGCCGGATGATTCGCGCTCCTTGGCGCAGGTAGAACAACAAGATGTCGATCATTTCCAGCAAGACGTCGGGTTCGGCGAAGTTCAGATCGATCTGATCGTCGCTGAACGTCGTCCAGAGATGACGCGTTCCCCGGGAGGTGTCCGTCGGCGAGAGCAACGGGTGCTTTCGCGGCCGCGTGACCATCGACACGTCGGCGGCCGGGTCGACCTCGATGAAGTACGACGCGTACGTCGGGTTGCCTTTTGCGTACTCGTCGAACCAACGACTCTGCCGAGAGCAATGATTGATGACCAGGTCGAACATCAGATCGAAGTCACCGCCGAGGGCCCCGACGTCCGACCAATCGCCCAGGGCCGGGTCGACCGTGCGATAGTCGATCACCGAGAACCCGTCGTCCGAAGAGTACGGAAAGAACGGCAGCACGTGTACGGTGCTCAACAACGCGTCGAGCCGCCGCGAGACGAGGAATTCCCGCAAACATGCCAGCGGCGAGGCGCCGGGGCTCTGAACCTGGTCGCCGTAAGTGATCAGCACGACGTCGCGCTGGTCCCAGGCCGTCTTGCGTCGCGACGCCAGTTTCGGTGCCGTTTGCTCGATCATGGCGAGCAGTTTCGTCAGGCACTGCTCGGCTCGGTCGCCATAGAGGTGTTCGAGTCGGCGGCGAAGGCAACCTTCGAGCGATGGATCGAGTGGGGCGGTCATGAGCGTTTTGTCGCAAGGTTGTAGGGTGCGTCTGGAAGCACCATTTCGAAATCATGAGTTGAA
>JAZFUB010000385.1:0-3661 GCA_036447015.1 Thermoguttaceae bacterium
GACCAAGAGTATGAACCGCGGTCCGGGCCGGAAGGCGTAACCCTGTTTGAGCGCATGGACGCGTCCGTTGCGCACTGCCTCGACCTGGTCGACCTGCTGCCAGTCGGCAAGGATCGCCGCGTTGCTCTGCTCGCCTTGGACCAGGCCGACGGTCATATCGAGGATCACCTGGGGGTCCATCCACAGCAGGCCCTCGGTCGAAACCACCGGGAAGCGGACCGTTGCCGAAGGGTACGCGCTCCGCCCGCCCGCCAGTGTGACGATCTGGTCAAGGAAATCGTCCGAGCCGGCCACGCAAACGTCTTCCAGTTGGCCGTGGCCTATCGTCCGCTCGATCACAAAGAGCACTCGCGGCCGCGGCAGCCCAAGCGTCTTCTGTCGGATCCGCTCCATGCGGGCTTCGATAGCGGCAGTGAGCTTGGCGGCCCGGTCTTCGACCCCGCCATGACGCCCGATCCGGGCGAACGAATCGAGGATGTCGTCGACGCTCTTGTGGCAAACGACCAGCGTCGTCAGCCCCAACGTGTCGAAGGCCGAGCGACTCTGCTCGTCGCCGTCCAGGAGGACCACCAGATCGGGCCTCAGCCCAACGATCGCTTCGAAGTTGGGGTCGTGGTAGCCGCCGACCTTGGGCTTCTCGACAACCTGCGACGGATAGTCGCAATAACGCGACACGCCCACCACGCGGTCTCCAAGCCCCAGGGCGTAGAGCGTTTCGGTCAGACTCGGCGCCGTCGAGACGATCCGCTCATACTGCCGCGCTGCGGGCTGATCGACCGGCGGCCCGAGGTCGCGATGCCCTTTGCCGAGCAGCCCGTCGGCCAGGAAATTGACGACGAATATCAAGACGATCGTGACAGTCAACAGGAGTGGACTGCGCATCGGGTTCTACTTCCGTCCGTTGGCCAGCGTCAGATCGGCAAAAACGAAGCCTTCGCGCTCGACGACTTGTCCAATCTCCACGTCGATCGGATGCTCGAACATCGGGCCGGCCGAGACACACGTATGAAATTCGCCGTTCTCCGCACACCGGTCGACCTCCGCCGGGAGCCGATCGAGTAGGCGTTCGTCGAACGTTTGGCCGGCCAGTTCGCGAGGCATTTTTCTCGGGTCCAAACACGTCACATGGGCAACCAATCCGGCGGCAATCATCTTTCGGGCCAATTCCTCCGTCGGCTTCTGCCAAAGAGGAAACAGCGGTGTGATGCCGGTCCCTGCGAGTTGGGTCTCGCGATACTTGCGCACGTCTTCGAGGAACAGATCGCCGAAGATCATGTGGGCGATGTTCTGCTCGTTCGCTTGCTCTAGGGCTCGGCGCATCGCCTCTTCATAGGCTCCGTCGGGACAGGGGGCGGGAATCGGCACGCGGATCAGCGGCAACCCGACCGCCGCGGCCTGGGCCTGAAGCACATCTTCCCGAACGCCGTGCATCGAGACCCGCTTGTACACGTCGGTGACCACCGTCAACAGGCCGACAACGTCGACGTCACCCTGCCGGCGAACTTCGTGCAACGCCCAGGCGCTATCCTTGCCGCTACTCCAACAGAGCCAAGCGAGAGGTTTCATCAATGCAATCTCCGTTGGGACGTATTGTTGATGTTTGCCACCCGGAATTCTTGCGAATCCCGACTACCCGGTCACGAACTTCTCGATCCCGTCGAACGCCGCCTTGAGATTCTCCATGCTCGTGGCGAACGAGGCTCGGGCGTATCCTTCGGCTCCGAACGCGGAACCCATCACCGTGGCGACCTGCTGTTGGGCCAGCAGTTCCAGGCACCACTGGGTCGAGTCGTCGACCTGCGTGCCGCCATACGAGCGGCCCAGGTGCTCGCCAATGTTGATGAACGCGTAGAACGCACCGCCCATCTCCGCACAACTGAGGCCCGGAATTTCCTCGATTCGGCGGATGACGAACTCGCGACGTTTGGTGAATTCGATCAACATTTGGGCGACGCACTCCTGCGGGCCGGTCAGTGCGGCGACCGCTGCGTACTGGCTGATGCTGCACGGATTCGAGGTCTGCTGGCTCTGCAGGCTGCCCATCGCCTTGGCCACGTTCGGCGGCGAGAGGGTCCAGCCGATTCGCCAGCCGGTCATCGCATAGGTCTTGCTGACCCCGTTGACCAGGATCGTGCGGTCGGCCAGACCGGGTCGCACCGTGGCGAAGCTGGCGAACTTGTGGCCCGGATAGACCAACTTCTCGTAGATCTCGTCGGCCACGACCAGCAGGTCGTGTTCGATCACCAGATCGGCCAAAACCCCCAATTCGTCGGGAGTATACATGCTGCCGGTGGGGTTCGACGGACTGCACAGCAGCAAAATCTTGGTCTTTTCGCTGACGGCGTCGTGGAGTTGTTGCGGTGTGAGCTTGAAATCGTCCTCTTGCCGCGTCTGCACCATCACCGGCACGGCCCCGGTCAACTTGACCAATTCCGCATAGCTGACCCAGTAGGGCGCCGGGATAATCACCTCGTCTCCCGGGTCCAGCAGCACGGTGAACACGTTGTGCAGGGAGTGCTTGGCGCCGTTGGAAACCACCACCTGCGTGGGGTCGTACTCCAGGCCGTGGACCTCGCGGTACTGGTCGGCCACGGCCTTTTTCAACTCGATAATGCCGCTGGCGGCCGTATAGTGGGTGTGTCCGGCCTCCATCGCTTCGAGTGCCGCCTGGCAGATGTGTTGCGGCGTCGTGAAGTCGGGCTCGCCGAGGCTCAGGTCGTAGACCGTCGTGCCGGAAGCCTTTAGTCCCTTGGCCTTTGCTGCCATGGCCATAGTGGCCGAGGGTTCCAACGCTTGGACGATTCGGGAGATAGTTGGGGGCATCGTATAGTTCCGTAATGCCATGGGGCGGTTGACGTATTGACTCGTACGACGGACAATCATAGTAGTTCGTCGGTTCTTTTCCAAGTATCCCCCGGCGGCTTCTTTCGACGAAATGGCTGGCGGATTCCATGGCAAAAACTCGTATCGGCATCTGGTTGGTCGGCGCAAGGGGTGGTGTTGCCACCACGTCGATCGTGGGGCTTATTGCCCTGAAAAAGGGACTGGTCGGCACGGCAGGCCTGGTGAGCCAACTACAGCAGTTCCAACACCTTGCGCTGAGCGACTGGAAGAATTTCATCGTCTCGGGACACGAGATCCGCAATGTTTCCCTGGTCGATGAGGCCGAGCGTCTGGCCGACGACAATCGGGCAATCGACCCGAAATTGCTTGCCAAGTGCCGTAGCGAACTGAAACGGATCGATCAGCGGATTCGGCCCGGAACACTCCAGAAGGCGGGGCGCACCATCACCGCATTGGCCTCGAAAGAGGTCCCCCGCGGAGAATCTCCGCGGCAGGCGATCGATCGGTTGCAGCAGGATCTGATCGATTTCGTCCGGGCCGAGAAGCTACAGCACGTGATCGTGGTCAACGTGGCTTCGACCGAGCCGCCGGTCGACACGACCGCCATCCCCAAGAGTTGGGACGCGTTGGAGCCGTTGCTCGAGAAACCGCGAAAGTGCCCGCTGCCGGCCAGTTCGCTCTATGCGATTGCGGCGTTGGAGTTGGGCCATTCGTACGTGAATTTTACCCCGTCGCTCGGCTCGACCCCCGCGGCGATCGACGAGCTTGCCCGGCTTCACGCCACGCGGCATGCCGGCTGCGACGGCACGACGGGCGA
>JAZFUB010000386.1:0-8245 GCA_036447015.1 Thermoguttaceae bacterium
CTATGACCACGAGGGTCGCCAGCAATGGTCGAAGCCCATTCCCACCCCTAGAACTCTCTATGGAATGGCTACGTCTCCCATCGGGTATGGGGATTCCCTGATCCTGGTTCTCGACAACGACGCCAACCTTCCGGACAGTAAGCTGAGCCAATCCAAGATTCTTGCGATCGAGAAGTCGACCGGCGAAACCGCCTGGGAAACGCCTCGCCCTTTCTGTCGCAGCGGATGGTCGACGCCCGCCCTATGGAACCATGGCGACGGCAAGGACCTGGTCGTGCTCGGCAGTGGACGGGTATCCGGCTACGATCCTCGAACAGGCGTGGAAAAATGGTTCGCCCCGGGGTTCTCGCGAGAGACGATCGCGATCCCGGTATCCGGCGCCGGGCACGTCTACGCTTCAGCGGCCATGTTGGGCGGCGTGCCCGACGAGCAACCCGATCCGCAGCCGTTTTGGAACGCCGTAATGCAGTTTGATCGCAACGGAGACGAGAAGCTCGAGCGCAGCGAGATGACCGGACACTTCACGTTCCCCATCCGGCCCGAGCTGCCACCCGAACATCCCGGCTATGGCATCCCGCTACCTGAGGACGAGGTGAAACGCAGGGGACGTCTCGATGGAATGTTCGGCTGGGTCGACAAGGACAAGGACGGCTTTTGGACGCGGGACGAGTTTTTGGGGATCCTCTCGTTCCGCCGCGGCAAACCGATGCTCATGGCGATCCGACCGGGAGGCGAGGGCGATGTTACCGAGAGCCACGTGAGTTGGCAATTGCATCGCGGCATCCCGGAGATTCCGTCGCCCGTCTTCTATGAGAACCGTCTCTACCTGGTCTGCAATGGCGGCCTGTTCACTGCCGTCGACGCCGCCAACGGCGAGATCGTCTATCGCAAGCGTCTCGCAGCCGTGGGGCAGTACAGCGCCTCGCCGGTGGTCGCCGGTGATCATCTCTACTTGATCTCGGAACGGGGGCATGTGTCGGTCGTGAAGCCCGGCGATACATTCCAGTTGGTTCACGAGTACGACCTGGGAGAACCCGCGTTTGTGACCCCGGCCTTCGACGCATCGACGATCTATATCCGCACCAAGACGATGCTTTGGGCGCTGCGGATACGGGATTGAGGATCGTTCGAGAAATAAGTGTCCGGTTTGCGTCAGGGTGGCATGTCGGCTTCCATCGCGGAGCCCTGTTCGTCGTCGGGTTGATAGATGCCCCCTGAACGTCTGCCCATTGTATTCCCCCCCAAAGTGCGATAAGATTGATATCATGTCATGTGGCGATTCTCGCTTTATCGCAGCCACTCCTGTTCTTCGCGACCGGAGGGGCAGCGCCGGTGGTTTTCGGTGCGGAAGTGAACGATGCTGGGCCGAAAGACAAATGACAATGCCCGACACTCGGATGCCCGAGACTCGGATGCACGAGACTCGGATGCACGAGACCCGGATGCACCGAGTCGGATTTCGATCCGATCCAGGGCGATTCTGTTGCTGATCGCTGTCGGCGGGTTGGCCGCGTCCGTCGGGATGTACTGGGCGCTGCTGATCGGGCAGCGGCGGTTGATCGACCGGCAGTTCCGCCTCGATGCCGAGCAGCGGGTCGGCGTGATTCAGAGCGAGTTGACGACAGACCTGGAAATCGTGCGAGCGTTGAGCGCGCTGTACGGCGCCTCCGACGAGGTCGAGCGGAACGAGTTTCACGATTTCACCGATATTGTCGTCTCGCATCATCCGAGCATTCGACACCTGGGGTGGGCGCCCGTGGTTTCGGCCTCGGGGAGGGCCGAGCACGAGGAAACGACGCAGGAGTCGGGTCTTAGCGACTATCGGATCACTCAGCATGACGCACGGGGGAACCTGGGCCCGGCCGGAGAACGCGACGAGTATCTTCCGATTCATTTTCTACAGTCGAAAGACGGCGGCACGGTCACGCTCGGTTTCGACCTTGGATCGGATCCGGCTTGCCGCGAGACCATGCTTCGCGCCGGATCCAGCGGTGAGTTGGACGCGACCGGATGCCTCCAACTCGGCAAGACTCGGCACGAGGCCTGCGATCTACTCGTTGTTGTGCCGATCTACGGCAAGAACACATCCTTGACCACGGCCGAGCAACGCCAAGATCAGACCCAGGGGTACGTATTCGGCGTGTGCCGGGTCGGTGCCATCGTTGAAGACGCACTGAGTTCTCCCGATACGGCAGAGATGGACCTCCAACTGTTCGACGCATCGTTACCCGACGGCCGGCAGCGGCTCTACGGCCGCGGTCCCACGATTCCTTTCGAGCCGCTTGGAACTGAGGATGCCCGGGTCGAGGATGACTGGTCCACCACTCGCGGCATTCATTGGATCTCGCTGGACAGTCCGGCGGGGCATGAGTGGCTTGTCTGCTGCAGACCGACCGATCGGTATGTGTCTGCCCACCGAACGTGGCTTCCCACCGCCGTTCTGTTCGCAGGCATTGCGGTGACGGCTCTGCTGACGATGTATGGCAGTGCGCTGACCGGGCGAACGGCCAAGGTGGAACAGCAGGTCGCCATACGGGCCGACGACATTCAACGGGCCAAGGAAAGCCTCGAACGCGAGGTCGCCGAACACCGGCAGACCGAGGCCGGGCTGAGAGACTCCCAGGCGATGTATTCGTCCTTGGTCGAGAACCTCCCGGTGCAAGTCTTGCGCAAGGATCTGGAAGGCCGATTTACGTTCGCGAATCAGTCGTTCTGCGAGTTGCTGGGCAAGACGCTTTCGGCGGTTCTCGGCAAGACCGACCACGATTTCTATGCCGATCAGTTGGCCGACAAATACCGACGGGACGATCGCCGCGTCGTCGAAACGGGCCGGTTGTTCGAGGACGTCGAAGAGTATCGCAAGGACGGTCAAACTCGCTACGTTCACGTCATGAAGTCGGCCGTCCGCGATGCGAGCGGCAAGATCATCGGGACCCAAGCGATCTTTTGGGACGTCACCGAGCGCAAGGAGGCGGAAGCCGCGCTGGCGCGGGAACAGTATCTGCTCCATGCCTTGATGGACAATCTCCCCGACGCCGTCTACTACAAGGATCGAGAGAGCCGCTTTCTTCGGATCAGCAAGTCGCTGGCCGACTCGTTCGGCATGGGCGATCCTTCCGCAGTGATCGGCAAAACGGATGCCGACTTCTTTACCGACGAACACGCCCGGCAGGCCAGGGCCGACGAAGAAGAAGTGATGCGCAGCGGACAGGCTCTGGTTGGTAAGGAAGAGAAGGAGACCTGGCTCGACGGGCACGAAACATGGGCCGTCTCGACCAAGCTGCCCCTGTACGACGGCGAAGGCGGCGTGATCGGCACGTTCGGCATCTCCCGCGACATCACCGAGCGGAAACGGGCGGAAGAAGAGCTGCTGATCGCCCACGAGGAACTCGAAATGCGAGTTCGCGAAAGAACGGCCGAACTCGAAGGTGCCAACCAGGCACTGCAGGCCGAGGTCACCGAAAGGAAGTGGGCCGAGCGAACCCTGCGCGAAAGCGAAGCTCGCCTGCGGCAGATCATCGATCTCGTGCCGCACATGATCTTCGCCAAGGACCGACAGGGGCGGTTCTTGCTGGCCAACCGTGCCACGGCGGATGCCTATGAGATGACGGTCCCGGAGTTGACCGGCAAGAAGCATGCGGAAGTACATCCCGACCAAGAGGAACTCCGCCAGATGCTCGAAGCCGATCGGGCCGTGATCGAAAGCGGCCAGCCCAAGGTGAGCCCCGAGGAATCGTTCGTCAATGCCGAGGGAACGCTTCGCTACTTGCAGACGATCAAGATTCCGTACACCGCCTCAGGAACGTCGGAGCCGGCGATTCTCGGTGTCTCGATCGACATCACGGAACTGAAGCACGCAGAAGACGAGTTGCGCAAGGCACACGACGAACTGGAAATGCGTGTGCAACAGCGAACCGCCGAGTTGGCCCGGGCCAACGAGGAACTGGCTCGGGCCAAAGAGACATCCGAGGCCGCCAGCCAGGCAAAGAGCGCCTTCCTGGCAAACATGAGCCACGAAATACGCACGCCCTTGAACGCGATCATCGGAATGACCGAACTCGTTCTTGACACCGCATTGCCTCTCGAACAGCGAGAGTATCTTACGGTCGTCCAGGAGTCGGGAGAAACGCTCTTGTCGTTGATCAACAACATTCTCGATTTCTCGAAAATCGAGGCCGATCGCCTCGAACTCGACATCGGACCGTTCGACCTGCACGAGACGCTGGCCGACACGATGAAGTTGCTGGCAATCCGCGCGCATACGAAGGGCCTCGAACTGGTGTGCCACATTCCGGCGCAAGTCCCGGTCGCGGTCGTCGGCGACCGCATTCGCCTGGGACAGATCGTCGTGAATCTTGTCGGAAATGCGATCAAATTCACCGAGTCGGGCGAGGTCGTTCTCGACGTTCAGTGCCAGTCGCAATCGCAGCATGATCTGGTTCTGCATGCGTCCGTTTCGGATACGGGAATCGGCATCGCTCGAGAAAACCTCGACACCATCTTCGAGGAGTTCGAGCAGGCCGACAACACGACGACCCGGAAGTTCGGAGGGTCCGGCCTGGGGCTCGCCATCGCGTCGAAACTCGTCAACATGATGGGAGGACGCATCTGGGTGGAGAGTGAACTTGGAAAGGGGAGCACGTTCCATTTCACCGTTCGATTCGGCATGGCGGACGTGGACCCCGTCGATTCTCGCGCCGTGCAACCGCCGGCGCTCGACGGCATGCGAGTTCTGGTAGTCGACGATAATCGGACGAACTGTCGCATCCTCGAAGAGATGCTTCGCAATTGGGAGATGGCTCCCACGTCGGTTCAGAGCGTTCCCGAAGCGCTCGATGCGCTGCAAGATGCCTCGGCGACCGACCGGCCGTACCAACTGGTTCTGACCGACGCCAATATGCCCGAGACGGACGGGTTCGCCCTGGCTCGGCGGATTCGAGAATCGCCGGAACTGGCCGGTACCGTGATCATGATGCTCACGTCCGGCGACCGGCCGGGCGACATTGCCCGATGCGCTGAATTGGACGTCTCCGCCTATCTGCTCAAACCGATCAAACAGTCGGAGTTGCTCGATGCGATCACGATGGTTCTCGGCACGGAAGTGTCGGAAGAGGCAGCGGGAGACGCGAAGTCGGCCGCTGCCGGTCCACGGCAAACCGTTGCCCGTCGATCCCTACAGGTTCTTTTGGCCGAAGATAGCCTGGTCAACCAGAAACTGGCGGTTGGGCTTCTCAAGCGAAGGGGCCACTCCGTGTTTGTCGCGAATAATGGGGCCGAAGCGGTCGCCGCCTGGCGGTCGCAACCGTTCGACCTGATCATCATGGACGTTCAAATGCCGGAAATGGACGGGCTGGAGGCCACCGTGGCGATCCGCACGGCCGAGAAACAGACGGGCCGGCACATACCGATCGTCGCCATGACGGCCCATGCCCTGAAGGGCGATCGCGAGCGTTGCCTGGAGGCCGGCATGGACCAGTACATGTCCAAGCCCATTCGCGCCGCCGTTCTGTTCGAAACGATCGAGTCGCTGGCCGGCGACTGCGATGCAACCGTCAGTTCCCCGGCCGAGGTGCATTCGACCGGACGGGTCGTCGATTGGTCCGCCGCAATGCGCACGGTCAAAGGGGATCACGATCTGTTGAAGGATATCATCGAGGCCCTTCTCCAGGAGACTCCGCGACTGATGGCCTCGATTCGACAAGCGATCACCGACGGCGACGCCGAAGCCTTACGCATCGCGGCCCATGCACTCAAGGGCGCGGTCCGATATTTGGGGGCGGATCGAGCCTACCAGCAAGCGCTCGAAATCGAGCAGATGGGACGCAATGGCAACTTGGAAGATGCATCCGCGGCGCTACCGACCCTGCAGGCGGAGGTGTCGCAGATGACTCCTTTACTAGAAGACTATTTGCAGGGAAAGATTGCGATCGATGATCCACCTGCATAACGCCCACAATAGCAGCGTCCACAATAGCAGTGCCCGGGAGGGCCGGGTTGAACCGATCAAGGGAGATGGATTTCATGCCAACGATACTTGTCGTCGACGACTCGGCGGTTGACCGCCGGCTGGTCGGCAATTTGCTTCAGAAACGAAACGTATGCACCATCGAACACGCAGCCACTGGCGTCGAGGCGCTGGCTCTCATGAAAGACGCCGTGCCGGATCTGGTCGTCACCGACCTGACGATGCCGGCGATGAACGGCCTCGAATTGGTCAAGGCGGTGCGAACGCACTATCCGGATTTGCCCGTCATTCTGATGACGGCCCACGGAAGCGAGGCCTTGGCGATCGAGGCCCTCGAACAGGGCGCTGCCAGCTACGTGCCGAAGGCCCGTTTGGCCGACAAGTTGCCGACTACGGTCGCGGAGGTTCTTTCGCTGGCGCGGGCCGATCGAAGCTCGGAACAGCTTCTCAGTTGCCTGACCCGGACCGAGTTCTCGTTCTCGCTGGACAACGACGCCGCGTTGATCGATCCGCTGGTCGACCTCGTTCAGAAGATGGTGGCCGGCATGCAGTTGTGCGATTTTGCAGGCCGGCTCCAGATCGGCGTGGCGCTGAAAGAGGCGCTGTTGAACGCTCTGTTCCACGGGACTCTCGAGATTACCCAACAACAGATGGAAGAGGTCGAAGGTGAGTTGCTTCAGGAGAAGGACCTCAGTCTCATGGAGCAGCGGAGAAGCGAGCCTCCGTATCGCGACCGGCGACTCGTGGTGGACGTGCGCATCACGGCCAATGCCGCTCGATTCGTCGTTCGTGACGAGGGCCCCGGTTTCGACGTCGCCGCGATCCCCGATCCGGGCGACGCGGCCATACTGGAAGGCGAACACGGCCGCGGCCTCTCGCTGATGCGAACGTTCATGGATGAATTGACGTTCAACGAGACGGGAAACGAAGTCACTCTTCTCAAGCGACGGGATACCGGCAATGATGAACTGGAAGGAACGCAAGCCTGATGCTGCATCGCAAGCATGTTTAGCGGCCGGGCTTGCCCGGCGCGTTTTTGCCGACGAGAGCATTTCGAACCGCGCCGGGCAAGCCCGGCCGCTAAACGACGATTGCGCAGGGACGGTTGAAAACTGCGAGAACGAAGTACTGATCGAGGGGGAACACTGATGACGTCGATACTTGTCGTTGATGATTCGGCCGTGGACCGACGCCTTGTCGGCGGAATGCTCCAACAGGACTCCGAGATGGACGTCGAGTTCGCCGTCCACGGCGCCGATGCGATTACTCAGATGGAGGCGGCCCTTCCCGACCTTGTCGTCACCGATCTGATGATGCCGGAGATGGACGGACTGGAATTGGTGACGGCCGTGAGAGCCCAATATCCCTTGGTACCCGTCATTCTGATCACCTCGAAGGGTAGCGAAGAGGTCGCCGTCGAGGCGTTGCAGCGAGGAGCGGCCAGCTATGTCCCGAAACGCTCTCTCGCGAAAGACTTGTTCCAGACCGTCCGACGAGTGTTGGCCGTTTCCGGGCACCGGCGCGGCCATTGGCGTTTGATGGGATGCATGACAAAGAGCCACAGTGCGTTCGTGTTGGAGAACGACTCGACGCTGTTTTCGCCCCTGGTGAGCCATTTGCAGGAAGAGATCTCGCGGCTGGACCTCTGCGACGAGACCGAACGAACTCGCATCGGCGTTGCCCTGGAAGAAGCACTCACCAATGCCCTCTACCACGGCAACCTGGGTGTCGACTCCGACCTGCGGGAAGAAAACGACGAGGCGTATTGCTCCTTGGTCGAACGTCGCCGTCGGGAAGAACCGTATCGGAACCGCCGAATCCACGTCGAAGCGGTCCTTTCACGCGATGAGGTCAGCGTCATGATTCGCGACGAAGGTTCCGGATTCGATCCAGCGTCGCTCCCGGATCCTACGGACCCGGTGAACCTCGATAAGGTCAGCGGCCGAGGAGTCTTGCTGATGAGAACCTTCATGGACGAAGTGATCTACAGTGATTCGGGCGAGGCCGTAACACTTGTGAAGCGTCGCAATGCCGATGCCGATTCAAGCAACGATAAGGGGGTGTGATGCCGGTTCCCAAAACCTTTTCCGCCGAGAACGAGAACGAGACGCTGATCGTGACGCCTTTGCGAACCATCGGCAGTCTTGCCGAGGAGAACGTGCGCGGCGAGTTGGACGCGATCCTGGAGCAAATCCGGCAACGCGAGTTGAAGCATGCCGTGATCGACCTCTGTGAGATCACCTATTTCGGCACCTCCATGCTGGAAGCCATGTTTGCGAT
>JAZFUB010000387.1:0-5356 GCA_036447015.1 Thermoguttaceae bacterium
TGACGGCCTTGTCGGTCGAGATCATCACGAAACGCTCGACACCGTAGAAGTCCGACAGGTCGGCAAGCCGCTGCGTGCCCAGGACGTTGTTCTTCAGTGCCTCGCCCGGATTGTGCTCCATCAACGGCACGTGCTTATGGGCGGCGGCGTGGAAGATGACTTGAGGCCGGTGCTGCCGAAAGACGGTGTGCATTCGTAGCTCGTCGCCCACGTCGGCGATGCACGGAACGACCGGCACATCGGCGGCCGTCTCGGCAAGCTCCCGACCGATCTGATACAGACTGTTTTCGGCCCGTTCCACGAGAATCAGGCTTTGCGGGTGGCAACGGAGAATCTGCCGGCAGATTTCCGAGCCGATGCTGCCGCCGGCACCGGTAACCAGAACGCGGTGCCCACGGATCATTCCGTCGATCGCTTCGCGGTCCAACTGCACCGGTTCGCGACGCAACAGGTCGTTGATATTCACGTCGCGGATCTGCAACGAGTAAGACCCGTCGAGCAGTTCCTCGACCGGCGGCACCATCTTCAAGCGGATCCGCGACCGGCGGCACTCGGAGGCCAACTCGCGCAACTGCCGACCGGCAAGACTGTGGGCGATCACCAGGATATCGCGAACACGACGTCTTTGGGCAATCCGCACGGCGTCTTGCGGACTTCCCAGGAAAGGAATCCCGCCGAGCCGCGAGCCGTGGTGAACGTGGTTTCCGTCGAGGAAGCCGACGATACGGTAGTCCAGCTTGGGATTGGCGTGGATCTGCCGGCTCAGCGCTTCGCCACCCCGATCGGCACCGATCATCAAGGCCCCTCGCCGCGGATCGACCCATAACCTGGGCCGAATGTGCTCGCGTGTCATTCGCCAGGCGGAGCGAAAACCGCCCAGCAGCAGAATCGTGGCCCCACAGTCCAAGAGAATGACCGAAAAGGGAATCCGCGTGTCGTGGATCGGAAAGTGAACGACCACATCAATCGCGACCATCGAAAGGAGCGAAACCCACAACAATGCGGCCAGGTCGGCGAAGCTGACGTGACGCCACCAACCTCGGATCACGCCGAAGAAACTGAACATCGTCAGCTTCAGCGCGAGCACCCAAGGCAGGGATCGCCAGAAGAGGGCACGCATCCGTTCGGGAACGGCAAAGTCGAATCGCAATTGAAACGCCAACAGGAAAGCCAAGAAAAGAATGCCCAGATACACGGCCAGGGACAGATACAAACGTCTCCAGCGCAATCGTTGCCAGATCGAATGGTTCATGATGCTCCTCACGGAATCCGCCGTGTCGTGCCTCGCGCGGCCCACTGGCCCGCTCGGCAAGGCGCCACGGCCTTGAACGTCTTGTGTCCGGACTAAGTGAATCCTTTCGCTCGCGGCGAGAGATGCAACAGCAGACACGGTGGACCTCTGGTGACGATCGCGTGGTCGGCTTTCACGCGCAAAGCGTCACCGGACCCCCACCAGATCTCCACCACACCTTGTGTAGCATCTGCAACCAGCGTACGAACGATTCAATAGGAAGGATACACAGCAGAAAGCGAGCAACGATGACAGCTTCCGTCTCCACGCCCGAGCGGCGGTCGAATCATCACACGGCTGTGGTGCTCTCTCACAGCCAAGGCCGGCCGGACACCCCATCTCCGGCCGCGCCGAAGCAGCATCCGATACCGTTCTTCCGCCCCTCGCTCGGCGAGGAAGAAATTCAGTCGGTCGTCGACACCCTGCGTTCGGGTTGGCTGACAACCGGCCCCAAGGTCAAACAGTTCGAGGAAGCGTTTGCCCGACGGCTGGGAGCCCGGCACGCCATGGCCGTCAACTCGGCCACTGCGGCGTTGCACCTGGCGCTGGAAGCCGTCGGCCTCTCGCCGGGCGACGAGGTGCTCGTGCCGACGATGACTTTCGCCGCGACGGCCGAGGTCGTCGTCCATCTCGGGGCCACGCCGGTGTTAGTCGATTGCCGCGAAGACACGCTGAACCTCGATCCTAGGCAGCTCGAGCAAAAGATCACGCCACGCACCAAGGCCGTCGTGCCGGTCCATTACGCGGGCCAACCGTGCGAGATGGATTGCATCCTGGAGATCGCCCGGGCCCACGATCTGAAGGTGGTCGAGGACGCGGCCCACGCACTGCCGGCGAGCGTCGGCGATCGGATGATCGGCACGATCGGCGACGCGACCTGCTTCTCCTTCTATGCCAACAAGACGCTCACCACCGGCGAAGGCGGCATGGTCACGACCGACGACGACCGGCTGGCCGAACGCATGCGCCGGATGACGTTGCACGGGATCAGCAAGGACGCCTGGAAACGGTTCAGCGCCGAAGGGTCCTGGTATTATGAAATCCTCGCGCCCGGCTACAAGTTCAACATGTCCGACATCGCCGCGTCGTTGGGGATCGGTCAGTTGGCCCGATGCGACGAGTTCCGGCGCCGGCGGCTCGAAATTGCCCAGCGCTACGACACGGGATTTGCCGACTTACCGGAGGTGACCGTCCCATGCACCATGCCCGGCATGCAACATGCCTGGCACCTGTACGTCATCCAACTGCCGACGGACCGCCCGGGGATCGACCGCAACGCGCTGATCGAGAAGCTGAACCTCGCGGGCATCGGCACCAGCGTCCACTATACGCCGCTGCACATGCACCCTTATTATCGTGAGACGTTCGGCTACCGGCCGGACGATCTGCCGGTGGCGGCCGCGGTCTACCGGCGGATCGTGTCGCTGCCGATCTACCCGTCCCTGAGCAATGCGGACGTGGACCATATCGTGGATACCGTCAGACGCATCATCGCAGGTCGCCCATTGCAAGGGGGCTCGGTGCATTTGGCACGCCAACCCGAGGGGATACGCAATGAACTTCTCAGCAAGACTCCATCCGACATTCGAACGGCTTGAACAACGCAGGCTGCTGGCCGGCGACATCACGATGGTTCGGTATTTCGACCTCTGGGACGGCGGGATCATCCCCAGTACCGACGTCGCCGGGATCACCTATCATGCACCTTCGGGACATCTCTATATTTCGGATTCCGAGATCAACGAACTGGGCGGCATCTTCGACGGCAATAACGTGTTCGAGATCTCGCTCGCCGGCGACGAACTTTTTCAATCGTTCGTCACGGGCAACGACGAACCGACGGGTATTACCTATATCGAAGACGCCCTAGGTGTCGGCTCGTTCTATATCACCAACGACGACACGCCGAAACATTTCGCTCGATACGACGAGACGCTCAGCGGGCCGCTCGACACGATCTTCACGACCGACGACGTCCCCTCGGCCACCGATCCCGAGGGCATCACGTCCGACCGGGTCACCGGAGACCTCTATATCGTCGATGGCAACGACGGAGGCATCCAGGTTCTTGTCTATGACGCAAGTCTGACGTTCCAGAGCGTGTTTTCCCTCGCCGACCGAATGAACGATTCCGAAGGGATCGCTTTCGATCCTCAAAGCGGGCATCTGTTTGTCGTGTCGGGTACCGACCACTTGATCTTCGAGTATACCGTTGACGGACAATACCTCGAAGAGTACGACATCAGCAGTTTCTCGACCGTGCCTCGGGCTGCGCAGGCCCTGACCTTCGCCCCGACGTCGGACCCCAACGACGACCCCAATCAACTGGCCCTCTATATCGCCGACGGAGGAGAGGACAACTTTCCCGACGGGCGAGTCTATGAGACCTTGTTGTCCATCCCAAGCGGGAACCGGACGCCCGTGCTGGATCTGATCGATCTACAATTGGTTGCCGTGGGAGAGGAAGTGGCCTTTTCCGTGACGGCCTTTGACCCCAACGTGCCGGCCGACACGCTGACGTTCAGTCTCGATCCGGGCGCTCCGGCGACCGCCACGATCGATTCCGCGACCGGCGACTTCCGATGGACGCCCGGCCTGATCGGCAACTACTCCGTGACCGTACGGGTTACCGACGACGGCTCGCCGAACCTGACCGACACCGAAACCTTCTCGATCATCGTCTACGATCCTTCGGCCGAATTCGGCACCGTGGAAAGTCGAATCGCGGCCGGGTCGGACGACGCCGAACAACGGGCGACCGGCAAAATCAGCCTGTCCAGCAGCGATCTGGAACTCGTCTACGACGGGGGCGATCAAACCATCGGCATGCGATTCAATACGATGACGATCCCCCAAGGGGCAACGATTCTCGATGCCTACGTCCAGTTCCAAGCGGATGAGAAGGGGTCCGCGCAAACCGATCTGGTCCTCCGCGCAGAAGACGTTGATAGCGCCACGACGTTTACGAGTACCTCTGGCAGTATTTCCTCGAGGTCCATGACCGACGCCTACGTGACCTGGTCGCCCCCGGCATGGAACACGACCGGGGCCGCGGGCGAAGAACAACGCACGCCCAGCCTGGCGGCCGTCGTTCAGGAAGTCGTCGCGCGGCCGGGATGGTCGATCGGCAACTCGATGGTAATCATCATCTCGGGAACCGGAGAACGGACGGCCGAATCGTACAACGGCGATCAACAGGGAGCGCCGTTGCTGCACGTCGACTATCAGATCGCGGGCGGAAATCGAACGCCGACGGCCAACCCCGACGCGGCCACGGTGCTCGAAGGGGGCACGGTCACCGTGCTCGACAGCGGAGCGACCAGCCTGCTGGACAACGACACCGATGCCGATCTGCCCGACGATACACTGTCGGTCGATCTCATTCCCGTCACCGCTCCACTCTACGGCCAGGTGACGCTGAACTCCGATGGCACGTTCAGCTACACGCACAACGGCAGCGAGAACTTCACCGACAGCTTCGCCTACCGAGTTCGCGACGAATCGGAAGCCACGGACACGGCCATCGTGTCGGTTACGATCACGCCGGTCAACGACAATTCGCCGACGGCCGATGACGACGCGATCACCGTAAGCAAAGGGGGTACCGCGACCGTACTCGACACCGGAGCGACCAGCCTTCTGACGAATGATAACGACGCCGACTTGCCCAACGATACGCTTTTGGTCAACACGACTCCGATCAGCGGCCCCAGCCATGGCACCTTGGTGCTCAACGTCGATGGTACCTTCAGCTACACGCACGACGGCAGCGAGAACTTCACTGACAGCTTCACCTACGATGTCCGCGACGCCGTGGGAAATACGGCCACGGCAGTCGTCTCGATCGTCAAGGGAAATCGAACGCCGACGGCCAACCCCGATGCGGCCACGGTGCTCGAAGGGGGCACGGTTACCGTGCTCGACAGTGGAGCGACCAGCCTGTTGGACAACGATACGGACCCCGATCTGCCCAATGAAACGCTTTCGGTCGATCTCATTCCACTCACCGCTCCGCTTTACGGCCAGGTGACGCTGAACTCCGATGGCACGTTCAGCTACACGCAC
>JAZFUB010000388.1:0-4298 GCA_036447015.1 Thermoguttaceae bacterium
CACCGTCGTCGTGAACGGATAGGGTGCCACTTCGGGGGCCGCGTTGGTCAAAGCCGCAACCATCCGACTCTTGCCCGAGTTCGGGCCGCCCAACAGAATGGCCGTTCCCGCGCCCTGCCGGGGTATCCGTAACCCCCGGGGCCCCTTCCCGCTGCTTTTCTCGGTGACGAGATCTTTTTTGGCCTTGCTGATCTTTCCTTTCAGCATGGCCTGGAGGTGATCTGTCCCCTTGTGCTTGGGGGACTCCTGGAGCATCACTTGCAGACACTTCAACTCTTCGTCGACGGTGGTTGCCCGACGGTACTCCTCCTCGGCCTTCAAATATTGCTGTGTCAGATTAGCCGGCATTCTTCACCGAAGCGACCACGGCCGCCAGTTCGTTGTTCCACCAGACGGGGCGTTATCTACCGCGAAAAACGCAACCTTCGAGTTTAATCGAGAAACGACGGGACGGCCAGCGGGGCGGGTCTGCCAAGATTCCATGGCATCGCGTTGTATGGTTGGCGCCCCTTCGGGCAACGCGGTGAAGGAGTTTCGTAGCCGGATTCGCAAGAATTCGGGCGTTTTCGTCACCCACCCGAAGTCTTGCGACTCCGGCTACGGCAAGAATACCGCAGATTTCCCGAAGAAGAAACCTTCAGGGTGTTGCCCTTCGGGGCTGAAATCGCATGCCATGAAATCCTTCCGATTGACCATCGCCGGAATTTGTGGAACGGGATGACTTGGTCGATTGGGCAAAGTTTTCCGGTAATTCCTAATATTCCGGGAATCTCCTGCCGATCTCCAAGGTAACGGTCTCCCGCACTGCCTCGGCTCGTGCCCGGGATTCCGTCTCTTGAAAGTCTGGGGCGAAGAGCTTTCTTGGGTGGAAAGATGCGCAAACCGGTTGTGATGATTGTCATCGGATGCTGCCTGGCGGCAAACTGCCTCGGCTGTCGCTATAGGCCGAGGCATGGGCTGATTCTCCGCGGCGACTGGTCGCTGGAGTGCAACCGAAAACCATGGCTGACCGGGACAAACACCACCCATCAGGAGACTTCCGGCTCCGCACAAGGATGCGGCAGCGGCAGCGAAAACGGTTTCGAATCCTATCCGACCCCGGCGCCCATGTCGGCCGGTGAAGATCAAGTCGGATACGCAAGTCCTTCTGGTGAAGGGCTTTGCGGCCAGTGCGGGTCGTCACTGCCCGCCAACCTCGCTTGTCGTACGTGTGGGCACCACCGACAAAACGCCGCCGCCGAGGTTGGCTACTACAATCACCCCCGTTTCCATCCTGTCCCGACGCGACCGGTCTTTTCACCACGAACCGACGAAGCGATGGTCGCCGGCGGCCAAGTCATGCCGGTGCAGGCCCAGACTCCGTCCGCCCAGCCGATACCGGCGGCACCGCAAATCAGGTTGGCTCCGCCGACGCCCGTTCCCGAGGAAATCCGGGCGCCACGTCCTCAGCCGCTGCCGACCGCCGACCGGGTTACGGCCTCCCCTGGGCGGACTGACTCGGTTTCCCCGTCATTCAGTTGGATCTTCAATCCGTCCACCAAGCCGATCCAGACCGCAACACGCGTGGCGCCGCAGTCACAGCCTCGCTGGATTCGCCGATAGCACGCCACGTTCACAGTCTGCTGGCCCCTACGGCGCGCTGGTGCTGATTCTCCGCCACCAAGGGTCGATTCGCTCGATCCGTGGGCTTTCCTCAAAGCTCGGCGAGTCCCCCGGACCGGAAGTTTGGGCCTCTGGATGAGCGGCAACATCTTTCCCTACACACCTAAAACACCCAGTCTTCCATATTGACGGCAGGCTAGGCAGTCTATTCCGGTGGTGGGTCCGCCGGTCAAGGCATCGGCGGAAGCAGGCCGATTTATCAAGGGTATCAGCCGTCAGCGCGGAAGAAATCTTCCGAAGGGATCTTTCCGCGCCGCGGTCGATTTCGGTACGCAACCCTCGTGTGCTCTGCAACCGCCATCGACGGACCCTTCCATGCCACATCGAATCGCCCGCACCCAGTTCTTCTGCCAACGGATTACCGGACTCGGCCTGGCCGCACTGATCTGCTGCTTCGTGACGTCGTCTACCGGATGGGGTTCGGAGTTGCGTCATACGCCCATCGTCCGGGCGGTGCTGGCGGCCCGTCCCTCGGTCGTCAACATCCGCGGCGAGAAGACACTCTCGGCGATGGAGTCGCACTCGGGCCAGGAAGACGCGACTCGGCGGGTCAACGGCATGGGGACCGGCGTGATCGTCGACCCGCGTGGCTATGTCGTCACGAACTATCATGTCGTCGACGGGGTCCGACAGATCAAGGTGACGACCGGTGACGGCACGCAATACGAGGCCAAACTCGTCAGTCGCGACGTGGACACCGATCTGGCCATCATCAAACTCAACTCGGTGGAAATGCTGCCGGTGATCGAGTTGGGAACGTCGACCGATCTGATGCCCGGCGAGACGGTCGTTGCCGTGGGCAATGCTTACGGATACGAGCACACGGTCACGCTGGGAATCATCAGCGCGCTGAACCGCGCGGTTCAAGTCAGCGATGCGCAGTTCTACGACGATCTGATCCAAACCGATGCCAGCATCAACCCGGGGAACTCGGGCGGCCCGTTGCTGAACATCGACGGCGAAATGATCGGTATCAACGTGGCGGTTCGGGCGGGTGCTCAAGGTATCGGCTTTGCCATTCCGGTCGACAAGGCGATGGCCGTGGTCGCCAAGATGTTGGCACAATGTACGAGTTCGAAGACCTGGCACGGCGTCATCTTGGCCAACTACCACGGTGCATCGGAACAAGGGCTGAGTGTCACGTCGGTCGAGAAGAAGAGCCCTGCCGCCGAGAGCGGGTTGCAGGCCGGCGATCGGATCCTGTCGGTCGAGAACATCAAGACCAAGAGGGAACTCGATTTTCATCGGGCCTTGCTGGAACGCAACGCAGGCGAGAAGATCGAACTGGCGATCGTTCGCGAGGGCAATCCGATGACGCTGCAACTGACATTGGCCGCCGTGCCGAGCCGGTTCAAGACCCCGTCGCATCCCACTTGGCAAGTGTTGGGATTGGAATTGAAGCAGATTCCCGACGACGACTTCCGCAAGTCGCATCGAACCCGATATCGGGGCGGTCTGTGCGTTGCGTCGGTACGCCCCAACAGCCCGGCCTCGAATCAGGGCATACGCCCGGGTGACGTGCTGGTGGGAATGCACATTTGGGAGACCATCTCGATGGAGAACGTCTCCTACATCCTCAATCTTCCTGACTTCGCCAAGCTGAATCCGGTCAAGTTCTTCATCCTGCGCGGCAACGAGACTCTCTATGGCTATTTGCCGGTCGCGTCGAAGACGACACGTCGCCAGTAGTGTCTCGTTCAGCGGAAGACGGCACACGGTCCGTCCCATGGAATCCGAGCTGATCGCCCACCTCCGAAAACGGCTTCCCTCCCATCCGCTGTTGCGATTGGGGCTCGGCGACGATGCGGCCGTGTTGCGTATGGCCCACATCGACGAGTGCGTCGTGACGGTCGATCTGTTGACCGATCAGGTCGATTTCAAGTTGGCCGAAGTCGATCCCCGTCGGGTCGGCCGAAAGGCACTGGCGGCGAACCTGAGCGATCTGGCGGCCATGGCAAGTCGGCCGCTGGCCGCAGTCGTTGCACTGGCCCTGCCGCGACACGGTGGGCTGGATCTGGCCATCGCGTTGTACGAAGGGCTCTTGCCGCTTGCCGAAAAGTACAACCTGGCCATCGCCGGCGGGGATACCAACAGTTGGGACGGACCGTTGGCCATTGCCATTACGCTGCTCGGGCAGGTGACGCCCGAGGGACCGCTGCGACGCAATGGTGCACAGCCGGGCGATCGGATCGTCGTGACCGGCTCCTTCGGCGGCAGTATTCTCGGGCGGCATCTCGACTTCGAACCGCGCGTCGAGGAAGCACTCCTGTTGAACCGGCGGTATCGTCTCCACGCGGGAATCGACGTGAGCGACGGGCTGTCGATCGATCTGGCCCATCTGGCCGAGGAGAGCGGCTGTGGTGTCATTCTGCAGACCGACGCCGTTCCCGTGGCCGAGGATGCGCGACGATTGGCCGAGGCGCACGCCGACGAAGCCACGCCGCTGGACCACGCGTTGAGCGACGGCGAGGATTTCGAGTTGATTCTGGCCGTCGACCCCAACGATGCCCGCCGCATGGCGGCAGATCGGCCGCTGGCGACCCGGCTGACGGACATCGGCCAATTCACGGCCGAACCCGGCTTGTGGCAGTCGGATGCTCACGGCAAGCGAACCAAACTCGTGCCGCGCGGCTGGC
>JAZFUB010000389.1:0-8075 GCA_036447015.1 Thermoguttaceae bacterium
GAAATTACGCTTTTTACGGCCGATGACATCATGTCAGCCAACGTCGTTTCGGTCCGTCCGGATGTGACGGTCGAGCGGACCGTCGATCTGTTCGAGCAGTACGACGTAAGCGGCCTGCCGGTCGTCGACGACGAGAACCGCCTGCTGGGGATGATCACCGAGTACGACCTGTTGCACAGCATTCGCACGCTGGAGTTGTGCGGCACCGTGGCCGACTTCATGACTCGCGACGTCATTACGGTCGAGCAGCACGCACCCCTGGTCGATGTCGTCAACACGCTTCTTTCCAGTCGAATCCGACGTGTGCCGGTCATCGACGACGGCAAACTGGTCGGAGTGGTCAGCCGGCGCGATCTTCTTTTCGCGGGCAAAATCCGCCAGCAACTGCTCACGCAACTGCCCGACGTCGAGATCAAGGCTGCCGAGAGTTCGGATTGAGCGAGCCGAAAAACTCCCTCGGCCGGCCTTCCGCCTTGAAATTCGCGGCAAGTTGTTTATCCTGGTATACTGCAGTCGGTTGCAATCCGAGGTCTTGTACGATGGCGCTGCGAGGCCGTCGACCGCCAACCAGTGCCGACGGCCTCGGAGGGCCATCGTACGATTTTCGCAAATCTTGCCCGGCTGCAGTATAGTCTGCAACACGCCAACAGGATGTGTCGGGTGCCATGGGCGGCTTGTCCGCCCTTGTGCTTCAGGGGCAGGCAAGCTGCCCCTGGCACCCATCGGCGTGCGAGCAGAACGGCAAGAAGTTTCGAGGGGAGACCCAACGACGATGAGCGAGACGCCACAGGTTGTCATCGCGGACTTTTTTTGCGATCAACTCGAACCGGAACGCAAGGTGCTCGGCGACGTTGCCCGGCTGACGGCGCTTCGCGCTCGTAGCGAAGACGATCTGGTCGGCCGTGTCGAGGAGGTCGAGGCGATCATTCTCTATCACGAGGTCTCGCTCACGCGACGGACGATCGAGCGGCTGCGGCGCTGCAAACTGATCGTCCGCGGCGGCGTGGGCGTCGACAATGTCGACCTGGCCACGGCACGGGCGTATGGAATCCCCGTGGCCAACGTCCCCGACTATGGGTCCGAGGAAGTTGCCGATACGGCCATCGCCATGACCCTGTCCCTGACCCGGGGCGTGCATTTCATGAACTCGCGGCTCAGAGCGGGAGAGAATCGCGTCGAAGGGACAGGGCAGGAGGGCGGATGGTCCTATTCGCTCGTTGCCCCCTTGGTCCGTCTGCGCGGAAGAACGTTTGCCGTCGTCGGGCTGGGCCGGATCGGATCGGCGGTCGCTTTGCGTGCGAAGGCCCTGGGAATGGACGTCGCCTTCTACGATCCCTACAAACCCGACGGATACGAGAAGGCCCTGGGCATCCGACGCGTCGAGACGCTCGACGCCTTGTTGGCCGAATCGTTTGTCGTCAGTCTGCACTGCCCGTTGACCGACGAGACCCGGCAGATGATCGATGCGGCCGCGATCGCACGGATGCCGCGTGGCTCCTACCTGATCAACACGTCCCGCGGCGGCGTGGTCGACGTCTCGGCCTTGCCCGACGCGTTGGCCTCGGGCCACTTGGCCGGAGCGGGCATCGACGTCTTGCCGCAAGAGCCGCCGTCGGCCGAGCATCCGCTGCTGGTCGCCTGGCGAGACCCCAACCATCCGGCCCATCACCGTCTGATCCTCACCCCACACGCCGCCTTCTACAGCGAAGAAGGCCTGTTGGACATCCGCATCAAAACGGCCGAGGCATGCCGCCGCGCCGTGTTGGGAATGGAACTTCGCAATGTGGTAAACTGAGTCAATAAAATCCACGGATGATCCGCTATGAACACACCGAGCCAACCGGCCGACTGTATTCGCGACGTCGAACACCTCGAAGAACGGTTGAGCGAGCCGACCGAGGCCGTGGTCGAAACCATGCGCCGCCTCGATGGCGACCTGTTGGTCCTCGGCGTGGGCGGGAAAATGGGGCCCACGCTTGCGAGGATGGCGGTTCGGGCGTCGGCGGCCGCTGGAGTTCGGCGTCGTGTGATCGGCGTGTCGAGGTTCTCCAATGCGGCGTTGCAGCAGCAGCTCGAATCCCATGGGATTGAAACGATTCGTTGCGATCTTCTGGATCGCTCGCAGCTTGCCGGCCTGCCCACGATCCCCAACGTGCTCTACATGCCGGCGATGAAGTTCGGCACGACCGGCCAAGAGGCCATGACCTGGGCGATGAACGCGTATCTGCCCGGCATGATTTGCGAGAGGTTTCCCGAGAGCCGCATCGTCGCCTTCTCGACGGGAAACGTCTACGGCATGGTCCCGGTCGAGCAAGGCGGCTCGGTCGAAACCGACACGCTGCGGCCCGACGGCGATTACTCGGCAAGCTGCATCGGACGCGAGCGGATCTTCGCGTATTTCAGCCGGGAACTCGGTATACCGGTCGCACTGATTCGGCTGAATTATGCCAACGAGTTGCGCTACGGCATTCTGATCGATCTGGCCCAGCAGGTCCTCGCCGGTAAGCCGATCGACCTGACCATGGGCTATTTCAATGCCGTTTGGCAGGCCGACGCCAACGCGATGACGCTGCGGGCGTTCGACCATACGGCCGTCGCGCCGCGGGTAATCAACGTGGCCGGGCCGGACATTTTGAGCGCTGGGCGGGTCGCCGAGCAGTTCGGGCGACTTTTCGACAAGCCGGTCGAGCTGACCGGCACCGAGGCGTCCGATGCCCTGTTGAGTGACGGACGATTGGGTTACGATCTCCTCGGCACTCCTCGCACCACGCCCGAGACGATGATGCGCTGGATCGCCGATTGGCTCACGCGGCGACAACCGACGCTCGGCAAGCCGACTCATTTTCAGACGCGCGACGGCGAGTTTTGACGTTTCGCACATGGCCCCCGGACCGCCAAACAAGGAACAAGAATCGAATGACCGCAGCGATCAACCCGACGGTTCATCGGACCCTGCAACGAGGGATCGTGATCCCGGCCCATCCGCTGGCACTGACCCGTCGGCGGGAATTCGACCTGCGGCGTCAACGCGCGTTGAGCCGTTACTACATCGCCTCGGGCGCCGGCGGGCTGGCCGTGGGCGTGCATACGACGCAGTTCGCCATTCGTTCGCCCGAGTATGCGCTCTACGAGCCGGTATTGGCCTTGGCCGCCGAGGAGATGGATCGCGGCGACGCCGGTCGGCCGGAGCCGCTGGTGCGTATCGCCGGCGTGTGCGGTCCGACTGCCGAGGCCGTCGGCGAGGCCGAGACCGCCCGACGCTTGGGATACCACGCCGTGCTGTTGAACGTGGGTGCTTTGGCCGACGCCGACGAAGAGGCGGTCGTCGACCATTGCCGGGTCGTGGCGGAAACCATGCCGCTGTTCGGGTTCTATCTGTCGCCGGGTGTGGGTGGACGGCCGTTGGGATATTCTTTTTGGCGGCGATTCGCTGAGATCGAGAACGTCGTGGCGATCAAGATCGCCTGTTTCAATCGCTACCAGACGATCGACGTCGTCCGCGCGATCGCCGAGTCCGGACGCGACGACGTGGCCCTGTACACGGGCAACGACGACAACATCGTCATGGACCTGCTCACGCCGTATTGCTTCGAGACCGACGGTCGGCGCGTCACGCGGCGGTTCGTCGGCGGGCTGCTGGGGCACTGGAGCGTCTGGACGAGCAAGGCCGTCGAGACGCTCCAACGATGCCACGACGCGGTGGCCTCCGGCGAGCCGGTGCCGGTCGAACTGCTGCAACTGGCCACGGAAGTCACCGATTGCAACGCCGCGGTGTTCGACGCCGCCAACGGCTTTGCCGGCGTGATTGGCGGCGTGCATGAGATCCTGCGACGCATGGGATTGCTCGAAGGCATCTGGTGCCTCGATCCCAACGAATCGCTCAGCCCGGGCCAGGCGGAGCAGCTCGACCGCGTGTGCCGGGCCTATCCGCACCTGACCGACGAGCGGTTCGTCGCCGAGCATCTGGATGAGTGGCTCGACGGATGATATGCCCTGGACAGCAAAGCCCGTAGTCGGTAGGTCAGGCTGTGCCTGACGCGATTCAATGATTTGGTTCCGCGATTCCTTCGAGACAAGACAAGTAGGGTGCGTCTGGACGCACCATGGCCTCGTCGTTCTGGTGCGTCCAGACGCACCCTACTTGCTCAAAGCCGAACTCGCAAGGCTACGCAAGCTCTACAAAGACGACGACACAGTCCGCGGCCAGCCATTACGTGCATCGAAGAAGACCAGGTAGACGGCCGTCAATCCGCCGCGTCCAGCCCCATCAGCGCACGAAATCGCGGCTGCTCCCGCAAACCGTCCCAGTCGAGATCCTTCTCGACGTGCGCTCGCTCGATCTCGCCCCGCTCAAAACACCCGGCGAGTTCGTCGATCGCCTCGTCCGTGCTGCCGGTCAATGCCAGCGCACAAGCCAGATTGTAGTGCTTCTCCCCAAGTGCGACCGCCCCACGGGCCGCCTCCAGTGCCTCGGCCAGCGACTCCTGCCGCCCGGTCTCCCGCCAACTGTCGCTGAGCTGCGACGACAAGTTGTTCCATCCCACGCTGTTCTTCGGATTGGCTTCCACGGCCTTTCGGCAGCAGGCGACAGCCTCGTCCCACAGCGTTCGGCGTTTCTCGGGGTCTTCTTCCCTTTCGGCCTCTTGGCCAAGCCTCACACCAAGGTTGGTCCAGGCCCGGTCGTGCTTGGGATTGGCTTTCACGGCCTCTCGGTAGCACGTGACTCCCTCGTCCCCCAGCGTTCGGCGTTTCGCGTCCTCTTCTCTTCCTGCCTCCTGGCAAAGCCTCACGCCAAGGTTGTACCAGGCCTGGCCGTGCTTCGGATTGGCTTCCACGGCCTTTCGGTAGCAGACGACTTCCTCGTTCC
Source organism: Thermoguttaceae bacterium (assembly GCA_036447015.1). Lineage (GTDB taxonomy): Bacteria > Planctomycetota > Planctomycetia > Pirellulales > Thermoguttaceae > JAZFUB01. Next base: position 4,868 of record JAZFUB010000389.1, read on the forward strand.
GTAGCGAGCGGCGTTTCTCGGGGTCTTCTTCCCTTTCTGTCTCTTGGCTAACCGTCACACCAAGGTTGTACCAGGCCTGGCCGTGCTTCGGATTGGCTTCCACGGTCTTTCGGTAGCAGACGATTTCCTCGTCCCGGAACATTCGGCATCGCTGGTCATCGGTTTCCGACTCTGCAAGCAACGACCTCCCGTGTGCCCAGCCGAAGTGCCACGCGTCGTCGGCCTTCAGGCAGACCACTTCGACGTTGGCCGCCGACAGATGCGTGGCAATTGCCTGTCGTCCCGTGGGCGACAGGCGGTCCACGCGCTGGGCGAACCACTGGAAGGAGGGCAGCGGACGCTCGACGCCCGGCAACTTGCCTTGCAGCAGAAAGTCCCACGCCGGGCGAATCCACTGGCCCGGCTCGCCCATCGCGTGACCATCGCGGATCATGCGTTGAAGGATGTCGAGATAGTCTTCGCCGCAACACGACAACTCAGCACACAGGTCGGGGCCGAAGGCCTCGTGGAACTCCCACGCCGCGGGCAAGTTGCCGATGAACCCGCTGTCCGGACGGAGGCCCGCTTCGAGGAACCGGGCCAGCGTGTGAAAGACGCGGGCTGTCGGGCCGTAGGCCTGTAGCACAGCCGGCCAAGTCTCGCTCAGCCAGGTTTTGACCGCGCTGTCGAGAAAGTCATCGGCGTCGGCGGTCTGCAACCGGGTCGTCTTCTTCGCCGCGGTCGAATGGATGAAAAACGCCACCGCCTCGGCGTTGGTCGACCGCTGGGCCACGGCATCGATGAACGGCGGATCGATCTGCACGGAAAACGGCTGCCGATCGTTCGACTGAAAGATCGCCCCCGACGACATCCCCTGCCAAAGTTCGCGCCGCTTCGCGTCATCCGGCGGGCTTAACGTCAGCAATTCGAGCTCCTCGCCCAGCGACGGCAACACGTCGGGCCAACCGGGCTTCGCATGCAGACTCTCGCGGCGGATCGTGCCGACCAGGCGTCTTTCCTGGAACCCTGGGTAGTTTTGGAACCATCGAAAAAGCTCTCTCACGGCGTCTGAGGCCGACATCTCCGGCCGCTCCGGCGGCAACTGGTCGGGCAGATCGTCGAGGAACAGAATCGCCCGGCGAGGCAACGGGTCGTTATTGCGCTCATAGGCGGCTCTGTCCAGCAAGATCCGCTTCGCATCATTGGGAATCGTGCCGCTCTTGGACAACAGCACCACCCAGGCCTCGGGCTGCGCGGCGGTGACCTTGCGAACCCACTCGACCGCCGCACGCGTCTTGCCGACGTCGGCCGGGGCCACGTAGATCCGGCTCAGCGCGCCGGGCACACCACCGAGATGCTCCGTGCCGAAATCGACGTATCGGTTGCCGATCACCGTCAGCCGGCTCAGCCGGCCCAACGCGTCATCCAGTTCGTCGGGCCGGACCGCCACGAGTTGAAGCACGTCGGTCGAATCTCGGATGCCCAGGTTTTCCAGCCGCAGGTCGTGCGGAAAGCCGTACTGCTGAAGAGCGTCGGCAACGGCCGTCCACTCCTGCTCCTTCATGTACTCATAGCACTTGCTCAGCGCCAAAGCCTGCTCGACGTCTCGGGGCTCGGCCTGGACGACAATCCGCGTGCCGTCGGCCTGCCAGCCGTCGATACAGTACCGGGCAAGGTACTTGTCCCTGTCGAGGCCCTCCAACTCGTTGTGGTCGACGGCCAGCGTCGGGACCCGCGAGTTGTCGGTGTGCAGGATGTCGGCCGCCTTCAGCAGCACGGCCAACCGCCGCAGGTTCACAGGCCCGGACTCGGTGGCATGGTTTGTTTTGAGCCGTTGCAGTCCCTCTTGAAATTCGCCCGTCTTCCGATCGTGAAGGCTCACCACCTGGGCCACCATGCTCGCCCGAGGCCGGGAAAGCCCAAGTTTCTCGTAATTCTTCTCGACAAAATCCCCCGATCCCTCGCCATGCACAAAACCGGCGGGCAACGCACTGCGGAGCGCCTTGTCGAAATCGTGGCAACACGCGGCGCACGAAAGCAGGAACAATTCGTAGGGTTTGAACTTTTCGAGGTTCTGCTTCGTGTCGCCGTCGGTCGTCTCGGTCAGCAAACGCCAGATGTTTTGTTCGACCCGCTCCACGTGTTTGCGCCCGTTCTCGTTACTGTCGGGCCGGTTCTGGCGATTGTGGATCTCCTCGGCTCGGCTCCACAGCCCGGCAGCCACCTCGGCAAACCCCTGGTGGTTCTGGCACAAATGGTCGCGCAGCCCGCCGGCAAGATTTTCAGACATGGGGCACGGCCTTCCTGTCTTGTTACACCCGATCCGCAAAACGATCAGTCTAACGAAACAACAGGAGGACTTCAATATACACCCCGTGTTGTACCTCGCGTCGGGTGACCCGGCCGGTTTGGTGATGAGATTGTGTGGCACGCCCTGAGGTACGAAGGGCGTGATTGGCAGGGAGAGTCGTGCTGGTGCGTCCAGACGCACCCTACTTCTGCGACCTCTCCGATTCGTCCGGCACAGCCTGACCTACGATGCCCAGTCGGTTGCTAGTAGTTGGTCGACGGCTTCTCTTGTTGGTGTGGTCTTCTTTGATGTGGCTTGTTTGGCGTTGGTTTGCTCGTACTCGTAGAGCCAATCCAGTGCGGCCGTGTCGGTTGGGGTTTGGGGCGACGGTGTTGCTTTGGTGGCCGGGGGTGCGATCAGCCTTAGCATCGTTAGCGGGTTGGTCTGGTTGCTGCGTGCGATGACCTGGTCGTTGCCGTTGACTTGCTTGTCGCGGTTGTAGTCGTATCGGTCGTCGATTGCGGCCGGGGTCAACGGGCCGTGGCGGAAGTTCCTTGCGGTGATCTCGTCGGTTGCGTTGACGATCGCGTTGATCGGATTATCGCCCGCTTCGCCGATCGCGTTGCCGAAGTAGAAGACGTCCGGCGCGAGCAGGCCCGTGGCGGGTGTCGCCAGGACCGTCACTTGCAGCCATCGGTTCTCGATCTCGTTGTCCTCCCAGCGGAAGGTGACGCGATCCGCGCCGTCGGTGCCGGCGCCGCGGCGGATCGTGATCGGTAGCGGCTCGGGGGCGGTCGTCCAACCGCTCGGAGCGTTGTCGTTGCCGACGGCGACGGAGAAGTCGGCCGCCGTCAGGCCGTCGCCGTCGGCCGCGTCGAGCAGGTCGAGCATCAGGCCGTTGATTCCCCGGGGGTAGCTCGTGTAGTTGACGAACCGGGC
>JAZFUB010000390.1:0-6135 GCA_036447015.1 Thermoguttaceae bacterium
CGATCCGCCGGGCAAGCCGGCGGGATTCCCGGGCGATCGGAGAGCCAGTGTGTAGTAGTGGAAAGCCGAACGATCCGCCGGACAAGCCGGCGGGATTTGTGTAAAACAACGAGGGCTTACGCCCTGGGCTATTGACTGGCGATCCTTCGGAGCTGATATCGCTTGCCATGACCTACTCCTCTTCCTTCTCATCCTCCGCTGCCGGGACGGACCGGCCGCGCCGGGAGACCGCCTCTCGCAACAGGTACTCGATCTGCCCGTTGACGCTGCGACACTCTTGTTGGGCCCATGCTTCGACTTCCTTGTAGAGCGTGGGATTGATTCTCAGTAAGAAGGATTTTCGCGATTTCATCCCGTTTCGCTATGCGTAGAGGGTGCCCGTGCTGATGATCGGTTGTGCTTCGGTCTCTCCGCAGAGCACGACCAGGAGGTTGCCGACCATGGTGACCGCCCCGTGGACGATCTTCTGCCGCGCGTCGATGATCGCTTCGGCCTGCTGGCGTCGCAGCATGGCCCCGGCGATTTCCGGCGCATAGGCCAGGTGCGTCAGCCGGGCTTCTTCGACCTGGACGCCCGCCTTGGCCAGCCGTGCTTGAAGCTCCTTTTGCAGGGCGCTGGAAACCTCTTCGACACCGCTTCGTAGCGTGATCTCGTCTTCTTCGCCGTGGTCGTACGCATAGCAATTGGCCAGGTGACGCACGGCCGATTCGCTCTGCACTTCGACGTACTCGACGTAGTTGTCGACGTCGAAACTCGCTTGGGCCGTGTCGTCCACTCGCCAGACCACGACCGCGGCGATCTCGATAGGGCCATTCTTGCGAACTGCATGATTGCCATCGACCATCTGACGTTGGCGGCCACGAGCCTGGGATTGGGTACCTGTTGGGTGATGCTGATGAAACCGGACGAAGTGGCCGCGGCCTTGAAGTTGCCCGACTCGATGTTTCCCGTGGCGATGATCCCGTTGGGCTACGCCGACGAAGACCCGCCGCCGCGGCCCCGCTACGCGCTCGACGAAATCGCGTTGGACGAGGAGATCGAGCATCCTTGGGGGAAAAGCTGAGCCCGTGTGTGGCACGTCCCTGAGGCACGAAGGGCGTGGTTTTCCTGACGCACCACGCCCTTCGTGCCTCAGGGACGTGCCACCCATCACCCCTGATCGGGCTTACCCTATCGCGAAACGGCCGAAACTGGTACGCTACGCTGCATGCTCACACCTGCCGAAATCCTCGGGCCCGACGGCCGGATCGCCGCCCGACTGACGAATTACGAACACCGGACCGAACAACTGGCCATGGCCGACGCCGTCAGCCAGGCCATCGGCAACAAGCGGCACCTGATCGCCGAGGCGGGAACCGGCGTGGGGAAGAGCTTTGCCTACCTGGTGCCGGCGATCCTGGCGACGTGCGCTGACGAGGCGGAGGCCCCGGCCGGTGAGACCGATTCGAGCAGTGAGTCCCCCGAGAACAAGCCACGCCGACGCCGGGTGGTCATCTCCACGCATACGATCAGTCTGCAGGAGCAACTCATCGGCAAGGACATTCCGTTGCTCAACAGCGTCATCCCGTTGGAATTCACGAGCGTGTTGGTCAAGGGCCGGCGCAACTACCTCAGCCTGCGTCGGCAGCAGAACGCGCTGGGTCGGGCGGGCGGCCTCTTTACGAACGAGGAGGAGTTCGACGAGCTTCGCCAACTTGCCGACTGGTCGAAGCAGACCACCGACGGGTCGCTATCCGATCTGGACTTTCGCCCCCGGCCGAGCGTCTGGGACGAGATGTCGAGCGATCACGGCAACTGCATGGGAAGGAAGTGTCCCCGCTACAAAGACTGCTTTTATTACAAGGCCCGGCGCCGGGTCCAGAACGCGCAGATTTTGATCGTCAATCATGCCCTGTTCTTCAGCGATCTGGCATTGCGACGCCAGGGCGGCCGCATCCTTCCCGACTACGACGTGGTGGTTTTCGACGAAGCCCATACGGTCGAGGCGGTTGCCGGCGATCACCTGGGGCTGAGCATTACCAGCGGCCAGATCGACTACGTGCTGAGAAGGCTGTACAACGAGCGGACGAACCGTGGGCTGTTGGTCCATCACGAATTGGGCGAGGCCCAGCGACAGGTCAACGACTGTCGCGATCGGGCCGACGTCTTCTTCGACAACATCGAACACTGGCGAAGCGAACATGCCAGCGGCAACGGACGCGTTCGCCAGGCCCAGATCGTCGACAATCCGCTCAGCGAGGGACTCGGGAAACTGGCCAAAATGGTTCGTCGCGGCGGCCAGACGGTCAAGAGCGCCGAGTTGCGGCAAGACTTCGTTTCGGCCGCACTGAGGCTCGACGGATTGGCCCAAGGCATCGAAGACTGGCGATGTCAGAACATGGAGGATTCGGTCTACTGGATCGACCAGTCGCCCGGCCGCCGGCAGCGCCGGATCACGCTGGCCGCCTCGCCGATCGACGTGGGGCCGGTGATGCGCGAGCAGCTTTTCGAGAAGGTGCCGACCGTGGTGATGACCAGCGCCACGCTGTCGGCCGGTGGTGGGAATTTTGATTTCTTTCAATCCCGCATCGGGCTGACGAAAACCGAATCGATCTGCCTCGGCAGCCCGTTCGACTACCGCAACCAGGTCCAACTGATCCTGCCCGAGGGCATGCCCGACCCGAGTTCCGACAAGTCGGGCTACGAGCGTCGTGTGGTGGAAATGGTCCGCCGCTACGTGGGTCGCACGCATGGCCGGGCGTTCGTGCTGTTCACCAGCTACGACCTGATGCGTCGGGTCGCGGCCCAGTTGACTGGATGGCTAAGGGAACAGAACCTCGAACTCTTCTCGCAGGCCGAAGGCATGCCGCGCAGCCAGATGCTCGATCGGTTCAAGGCCAACCCGCAGAGCGTCCTGTTCGGCACCGACAGTTTTTGGCAAGGCGTCGATGTGCCGGGCGATGCGCTGAAGAACGTGATCATCACCCGCTTGCCGTTCAGCGTACCCGACCGTCCGCTGCTGGAAGCCCGTCTCGAAGCGATCCGAGCCGCCGGCGGCAACCCCTTCAGCAGCTACCAACTGCCCGAGGCGGTGCTAAAACTAAAACAGGGTTTCGGCCGCCTAATCCGCAGCAAGACCGACACGGGGATGGTCGTGATCCTAGATCCGCGAGTGCGAACAAAGCCCTACGGCCGGATGTTTCTCGCCGCATTGCCCGAGTGCGAACGGGTGGTGGAATCGGTTTAGTCGCCTCTCCGAAGGCAGTATCGCGACACACAGAAACGACTCCCGCCTCTTTAACGCCCCTGCACAGTCTTGATCTGCCTGTCATTCTGTGTTGCCACAAATCGGACAATAGTGCTTTTCAGGCGACATCGCCAACCAAGAGTGAAAGCATGTTGTCAGGGCCTCCCTGGCGATTGCCCTGGACTGATCATGATTCTCCGAGGCCTCAACTGCTTGCAGCTTCTTCCGCAATCGGACTCTCTCGTCCTCCATGGAACAGAGGTGCTCAAATTGGTATTCCTGTATAATGTTGAAATAGTTACCGCGACACGATACTTAATTTGCTCTAGCTCTCTTCCACCAAGGCTACCCGCTACTTACTCCTGTCGCTCATCGAGCCGCCGTTGAACCAATGCGAGTTCTTCGGTCACGCCCAGTTTCTTAGCCCATTGGTCGAGATACGTGCGGTCGATCCGATCGCCCTGGACCAACAAGACGCCGCTGACGTCTCGCAGGTGCTTTTCCGAGCCGCCAAGCTGAAAGAAGACAAGCTTCTTGAGAATTAGGTCTTCGGCGGATGAGAACCATCCGACCGTTTCGGCGTCGACGTTCAGTCGAACTTTCCGACTCATCCGTGTCCGGTCGAAAGCGTCCTCGACCAGCAGCATCACATCGACCTTCAGGCCCGACCGTGGGTGGATGATGTTGAACTGGAATCTTTGAGAAACGGCCTCCCGAACCGCCGATTCGGAGAGATAGAATTCCGGTGAAGGAAAGGCGGCCAGGAGTTGTCCGATCTTGCCGGGTGGAATATCGGCGACAATGTCGATATCGTTCGTATATCGAGGCTCGCCCATGGCGATCGACGCCATCGAACCGGTGATGAAATAAGGAATCTCAAGCGACTCGAATGTCGAGACCACTTTGCGGGCCAGATCGTTTTCGTTCACCAGTCGATTCTCCCACGCATGCGAGCGGCGACTTCCCGTTCGATCTCGCCTTCCGACCAGTTCGGATTCTGGTTGCGGACATTGGCCAAGACCATGGCCCGAGCACTCTCCCACATCCGGAAGGCGATCGCCAATCGTTCGGCGGGCGTCTTGCCGCGCATGATCTCGACCATCATCGGGTCCATCATTTCGACAACCGGTCGTCTGGTACTCATGGCCTGGCCTCGGGTGCATTGTCCCAGAAGATACGTCTTCGCAAAAGGGGGTTCTTCACAGATATTCTTGGTTCAAGGACGCGTCACACACGGCTTTATTCTGGTTCGTGCAAAGGTCGCGGCCTAAGTTGTACCGGCAAAGCGTCCGCGGCCAGCGGCTTGCTTTTCTTGAACGGGTTGTAGAGCGGATCGCCGACGAGCACCATGGCCCAGGAATTGTACGGTTTGGTGCGATAGTATGCCTCGACCAGTGTGTATCGGCCCGTCAGCAGCAGCGAGAAGAACTCGTCGGGCAAGGGGAATGCCGCGAGATAGGGTTCGGCCGTCGGCCCCAATGTGGCGCCGATACCGTCCTCGAGCATCGCGTTGCACCACACTTTGCCGCCCGGCTTGCGCAGCGTCGACGCCTCGGAACTTGCCATGTGGTAACCGACCGCACCGGGGTTGAAGTCGAAGGCGTCGACGTATCGTGCCAGCGAATACCAGCCGCAATAGATGGCCGTGTCGGGGCAGTCGCCTGCTTGGAACAGTGTGGCTTCTTCGTTCAAGACGACCTCGAGCTTCGTGTGCCTGGTCAGCCGGTCGGCCAGGTCGCGCAACGATTGGTCGTACTGGCCGTAGGAACCTTGCTTGCCGGTTGCCGAGTCGAAGGGAATCCCTCGGGAATCGAGGTACACCTTGCCCTTGAGCCCGGCCTCCTCCGTGGCGATGGCCGTGTCGATCAGTTTCCGTGCCAACTCGAGCGTCGGGGCCTCCAGCCGGGAGACCATGACGGTTGCCCGACGACTGTGCGGCAGGTCACCCCAACGATAGTGCATCAGGTTGGGTTGCCATCGCGTCAAGGGATAGTCGGGCCAATGCAACAGCGAGAGTTCGCTGTCGAAACTGGAATAAGTCTCGTTCTTTCTCAACGATTCGAGTTGCTGATCCATCCACTGGAGGACGGAAAGCAGACCGCCCGTTTTCTGAATCAGGCCGAGCATCTGTATGTCGCGGGTAACGGAATCGGGCAGCGCGTCGAGTGCCTTCAGCCCTTCGTTGAGGCCCTGCAACTGGCCCCCGAGTCGTTGAAGTCGGGCGGTCACCTCAGGGGGCATTTCGGCCAGGTTCCCGTGCTGGGCCGCCGACCGCAGCATTCCGTTGAGACCGCTGCCGACCAGGAAAGCCCGCTCCAGCACTTCGTTGATCGGTTTCCTCTCCTCGCTCGACTCGATCGCCCGAGCTCGCAATTGGGCCGCCCTGATCGCGTCCTTGAACCGTTCGGCCAAATCGACCAGCGAAACATCCTCCGCCAACTCGGGCCGTGCCTTCGCGGGGTCGCCGGCAGCCGACGCATCAAGCATCTCGATCAGGTCGGCAACCCGGTCGACCGCGCTGCGGCGGCTTTGTGCCAGGTAGTTCTTGCGTGAGATGGAAACGGGCCCATCCGCCGGCCGTCGTTCGATCTTCAGCGGCACGTCCCACACGGTAACGAAGCAGCGGATTTTCGTCCGCAGTTCGTTCTCGTTGAGCCAGGCATAGATTTCCGGCCGCGTCTGATGCTCCCACGCATCGCGACGCATCGAGGCGCCCGGCTCCCCGGACAACAGGCAAATATGCGACTCGGGAATTCCACGGGCCTGCACATAGTAGTCGGCCAGCCGCCGCGACTCCGCACTTCGCGCCATCGCTATGACCGCAACTTCCTCGGGCACCAACTCCGCCCGGGCCGTCGTGGTCATCAACACCACAATCGTTAGAGCAACGCTACGACCGATCATTCCAC
>JAZFUB010000391.1:0-15477 GCA_036447015.1 Thermoguttaceae bacterium
GCCGAGGATCTCCAGGAAGAACTGTCCACCAACGCCTCACTGTTTCAAGTCTAGAGCGAATCGATGGACGCGATATTCGACAACCTGACCGACATGCTTGGCGTCATCGACGAGCAGTGCCAGGACGGTTCGTCGTCGGACCGAGCAGCCGAGTGGCTCCAATCGGGAATGCCGTCGTTGCTGCTGGTTGCCGACGCGTCGGGAACAGTGATCGCTCGAGAAGACTTCGGGAAGGAAGTCGCCGGTGAGTACGTCGAATCGCTGGCAAAGGACCTGGCCGACGACCTGGATGAGCGGCAGGCGTGCCGGCGCGAAATCACACTCGATGCCGGGCGCCACGTTGCCTTGGCCGTTCGATCGTCCGAGGGACCCGACCACAAGGTCCTCGCCTGTGCGATGCCGCTTGATCGGCGGCTTGTCGAACCGGTCGACCCCTGGAAGACGGCGTCTCTCTTGTGCGGCCTGTTTGCCCGGGCAGCCGTCCACAATAACGATACAATCGCCAATTTGCAGACGCGGATCGAGCACCTCCGCAACGAGCACACCATGTTGAAGGCCTCGCATGCAGAGGCCACCGCAACCGCTTTGGAGGAGCACGACCAACGCTTGCGTCAGCAAGAGAAACACACGGCCTTGGAGGCACTCTGCGAGGCCACGGAGGCCGCCGATCAAGCCAAAACCCTGTTCTTGGCCAACATGTCGCACGAACTGCGGACGCCGTTGCACGGAATGCTCAGCTTCGCCACCTTCGGTATCAAAAAAATCAAAACGGCCAGCCGCGAAAGCCTGCTGCGATACTTCACGAAGATCGACGAGTCCGGTAAGATGCTCTTGACGCTGTTGAACGATTTGCTCGATCTGTCCAAGCTCGAGTCGGGCAAGATGACGTTCGAGTTCGTACGTCTCGACATGGGCATCTTGATCGAATCGATTGCCGATGAGTTCAGTTCCTTGACGGCGCTGCGAAAACTGGCAATCGAGGTTCAGTTACCCGAAATCGGCATCCCGATCATCGGCGACCAGATCCGACTCATGCAGGTCATCCGCAACCTGTTGAGTAACGCGGTGAAATTCTCTCCCGACGAGGGAACGATCCGAATCGTACTGCAGCGTCAAGCCGATGGGATCCAACTTTCGGTCCACGACCAGGGAATCGGCATTCCCGAGGATGAGTTGGAGGAAATCTTCGACAAGTTCATTCAATCGAGCAAGACGTCGACCGAGGCCGGCGGCACGGGCCTGGGACTGTCGATCTGCATGGAGATCGTCGAGGCCCACAAGGGCCGAATCTGGGCCGAAAACAATCCCGGCGGTGGGGCTGCCATCCACTGCCGAATCCCCACCGATCTCAACAAAGTCAAGGCGGACGAGCCGGCCGAGGCCGAGAAGGCGGCCGCTGAGTAAACCTCGACAAACAGAGCGTGTGGCACGGCTTACTTGTTAGCCGTGTTCTTGCCGAGCCTGCAACAACACTGCTTGCAAGCGAGCAGTGGCACAGGGCTTTCTCAGCAGGCGGCTCAGTCCCAAGGACTCGTGCGAACCGGCGCGGGTGGAGCGAGTTCGGCACTGAGTTCGGCATCTTCGTCGGCCACTCGGCGCGGCTTGGCCAGGCGGACGTGACGCACTTCGGCCGCCACACCGGGTAGGTTCAGTGCGAACACGATCAGGGCGGCCAGCGGAACCACTGCCAGCAAGAGCGGTGCCTCGGGTGGAAGACCTGAGCGATCCGCGATATACGGCAAGGTCCAGAGGGGACTGGGAATCTGCAGCAGCGAGTAGTCGAGGTGGCGCAGATCCGACGACATCATGTGGATTATCGCCGGAATACCACAGCCGATCATCAGCAGCAGGATGTGCGTCAGAGCGGTCAACAGAACGCCGACGTACGTGAACCGACGAAACAATCGAACCACCAGCAGCCCCAGACCGAGATAGATCGTGATATAAGACAACCCCAGTATGCCGAAGGCGATAATGGTCGATGCGTAGTTGGAATTCCACCGCGAATTGAACGCCCCGAAAGCTTCGACAGAGGCCAGTCCGGCCATGGCCACAATCAGCCCGCCGATCAGACTGGAGATCGCGAAAAGGTAGCCCGTTCCCGGGCCCGGGTTGAACCATGTGAAGAAGATGCGGCCGAGAAAGCTTTGCGGCAGTTTGCGTTTGGCACGGGGCGAGAGATCGGGCGACTCGCCGGTCATCAGTGCGCCCATCACCCACCAGTGAATTCCCAGCAGGATCATAAAGACGAGGAGAACCTCTTCCTCGCCGTTTGCCATCCAGATCCACGTCCAGGCCATCCAACCGACGAACAGAATGTGCTGAACCAACATGACGACACGCAGTCGGGTCGACCGATTGTCGGCGGCGAAGGTGATCTGTGCGGCGGCCGCATAGTAGACCAGCATGAAGTAGCTGAGGTGGCCGGTCAGCCACGCGGCACAAACGATCCAGAATTCCACGTCGTCGAACGGAATCTCCTGCCAAAACAGCATCATGGACGTCATCCCGATCGCCATATACAGCGACAGCAACAGGGCGGCGACCATCAACACCGACAACACGACCTGCCAGTGCTTTTCTGTGGTCAACGTGCCGATCAGCAGCCCCACGACCGACAGCGACAACGATGCGAGAACCGTGTAGCCGAGGATGAAAAGGATCGTCGGGAAGTCGATCCCCCGAAGCATGTAGGTGAACGCTAGACAGGGCGAGATGGCCGACAGATAGACGAGCATCTGCAAGAAGGCGCTACCCAGCTTTCCACGGATAATCTGCCGCGGGCCCAGCGCCGTGATCGACATCAGTTCGTAGGTCCGATCCTCCCGTTCGCCGGCCAACGAGCGAAATGCCCCATAGGGGACGATAACCAACAGTGGGAAGGCCAGGATGATGTAATAGCCGAAGAACATCTCCATGCCCTGGGAGCCGTACCAGATGCTAGGCATCAGAGCCACACCGATGATCGACCACAACCAACCGCAGAACAACAGCAGCGCAAACGTGATCGTGAACTGGCGGCTCTTCAGCGCTTGCCGCGTTTCCTTCACGAGAATCGGATTCAGATAGTCGCCGGCCGTGTCCATCGCCCGATCGACCACGCGCCACCACACACCGATGGGCGAAGAAGTGGCCTTGGGCTCGATCGTCACGGTTTCCGCCTGCGCACTCATTGCACCAGCCCTTCGGTCACTTGCATGAAAACATCCTCGAGGGTCTGTTGTTGCGACCCGAACGCGACGACGCGGAACCCGGCGTCGATCATCTCCCGCAACAGGTCGGCTTCCGCGTCGAGATTGCCCGCGTGCAGGAAGCGGATCCCCTCGCCATTGACTTGCAATTCGCTGACGTCCGGTTTGTCGCAAAGCCACCGGCCCAGCGGCGCCGCATCGCCGACAAGCCGCACGTTGACTTCGTTTTGCGGTGTTTGCCCGTGCTGGCGGATTTCTTCGACGGTGCCCATCGCCAGCAGTTGCCCGCGTTCGATGATGCCCACGACGTCGCATATTTCGGCCAACTCGGTGAGGATATGGGAACTGATCAGGATCGTCTTGCCGTTGTCGGCCAGGTCGCGAATCATCTGCCGCACTTCGATCCTTGCCCGAGGATCCAATCCGGCAGCCGGCTCGTCGAGCACCAGCACGGCCGGGTCATGGATCATCGACCGCCCCAGGCAGAGCCGCTGTTTCATCCCCTTCGACAGCCCGTCGGTCGGTTTGTCGGCCAACACGTCGAGTCCGGTGAAGTCCATCACCCGGTCGATCGCGTCGATCCGATCGCGAAGCCGAAGTTGATAGGCCCGGGCAAAGAAGTCGAGATACTCGCGTACGTTGACGTTCGGGTACGTGCCGAAGTAGTCGGGCATGAACCCCAACCGGCGGCGAACCCGGTCGGGATCGTTGACGACCGAGAATCCGTCGACGAACGCATCGCCCATGGTCGGCAGATCGAGCGAGGCGAGGATGCGCATGCTGGTCGTCTTGCCGGCACCGTTGGGGCCGATGAATCCGAACACCTGGCCCCGGTAGACCGTGAACGAGACATCGTCGACGGCCCGGGTCTTGCCGAAGAACCGGTGCAGCCGCCGCAGTTCGATCATAGGTTGGGAGTCGATCATTCGCTACCATTTCCCAAGAATAACATGATACCCACTTTCTTCGGTTGCCGAAGCGACGCCCAGCACGACCTCCGGTGAGCTCTCGACAATGGCCACGTAGCTGCGTGGCTCGTAGGGCGACATTTCGTCGTAGCTCGACGAAGTGCCGATCGATCCGATGCCCCGCTCCAGTCGTCCGGTCGACTGGGTTGGTAGGATCAGCGCCGAACTCTGTCCGCGGTACCAGTATCTGCTGCGACGCGACATTCCGAAAATGCCTCCTCGATACCGCTGATCCATGCCGTCGGGGGTAGTCGGCTGGTTGTCGAAGTTCGCCGTATTCAGACGCATTCGGACCGTTGTTAGAGCGATCGGTTCGAGCGGTTGGGTCGCTCCGACGGCCACGTTTTCGGCCCAATACCATTGGCCCTCTTCCGAACAGATGGCCAACTGTTTGATGGGGGTCCCCAGCCGGTTCTTCACGCTTGGTTCGCCGGAAGTGTCGTCCGAGGCGATCAGATCCAGCCCCCGACCGGTCGACCGGGAACGGATGGTGAGGTACTGCGCCGGCGTCCGCGAACTGAGCCATCCGGAGGCGAGCCACTGATTCTCTCCCCAGATCACATCGCGACGCAACGCCCGCGACGAATAGTCGCTGTTCGACGGCGTTTCCTCCAGCGGCAGCACGGCAATGTCCTTGGAGAAGATCAGCCCGCGACTCGGCGCCAGGCCCGAGTAATAGGAGAGCCGAGCCCAACAGGCGGCCTCGCCACGCCGCTGATCGATTCGGGTGACGCTTCGCACTCGCACACGAGTGGCCAGACCGTCGGCCACGATCGCATAGCCGAACAACAACAACGTGACCGTGGTGGCGCTGACGGGAATCGTGACGACCAGCAGATGAAGTCGTTTCCAGCGTTTCAGCAGCCAATAGTTGACCGGGCCGATCGCCAGTACGAAGAACGTTATCAGCACACAAAACTCGGTCACCGGAGCCAGCCCGACGCCGGGAATCAGGAAGTTCCAGAACTCCCGATTCTCGCGGTTCATCGACACGCCGTTGCGCTGGTACCAAAGGCAGCGGTGCATGCCGACCGCTCCGAACACCCAGCCCCACTCTTCCTGCTCTCCCTCTGTGCCGTGAAACGGATCGTCGGCCGCCATGGCCACGATCATGCCCATGCCGTAGTGGCGGAGCAGGAAGTGCGGTTTGTCGAACCGGTCCAACTGGGAGGGGCGACGGGCGTCCGGGCTGCTCGGTTCTCTTTCGATGCGGACGGTGCCCACACCTTGCTGATCGACTTGCGTTCTGACCCGCCATGACGCGCTTGAACTCGTGCTCGAGCTGCCCCGCTGTCCCCAGTCGAAGAATTTCTCGGGAGGGAATTTCCAGCCGCGCGTCGAAGACTTGTTTTTGCTAGGCACCGGTGGGCCAGACACCAGGGAACCAGTCACCAGGGAACCAGACACCAGGGAACCAGACGCCGGTGGACCGTCAGGGTCGGCCGGGTCGGGTTGTTCCTCGGGTGGCATGAACGGCTGACCGGTGAGCCCATCGAGTTGCTCCAGCCGCTCCCATTGTTCGCCGATCCCATAAACCCAAAGGTTTCCTCCGGCATGCGTCCACTGAAGCACGGCCTGACGCTGTGGCCCGTCAAGGCCTTCGAACTGTTCGAGCGACAGGCAGACCACGTCGAGACTCGTATAGTCGATCCAATTCTCCGAGAGGTCTTTCCCGGGACGGTAGATCGCCGTGGGCAATTGCGCGAGTCCGTTCTGGTCGACGGAGGTCGAATAGCGGTTACCATACCTGTCATATTCGTCTCGCGGGACTACGCTTGCAAGATGGCCGGTATCGCGCTGTTCGGCGCCCACGATGAGGATCGAGGGCATCGAGTCGCCAAACTGGTTCGACGAGTTGTTGACTCCCGTCGATGGGATACTCAGTCCCTTGAGAACCCTTCCGTTTTCCACCACGTTCAGTTGGTACGAGTTCCACATCAAGTGGTGCGGGACCGAGAGTATCGTCTCGACCGAGTCGGAGCCGGCCGGGATTTCGATGTCCTGGGCCACGCGAAGATCGTAGTCGTTGCCCAAATTGCGGCGGATGAGCAGTTCGACCGAAAGCGTTCGTTCCATCGGGCTCGGGATCGTCGGCTTGACGGCGATTCTTACCGGCCGATAGCCGGGCGCATCGACCCAGCGGGTATCCAGGGTCAGCTCCAGACCGGCGCCCGTCAGCGTTTGCGACCTGCCCGACTCTGCCACGGCCGGACGACACCATCCGGCCAAAGCAGCAGCGACCATCACGACCGCCAAGCTAGAACGGGCAATGGCGACCGGCGCGATCTTTCTTCCTTGCATGCCCAAAACTCGCATCAACGAGATTCCAATCTGTTGCGGCCCAACGCCATATCATCGAGCGCCGTATCACCGAGAACCGAAGTATCTATTCCAAGAGTATGGGAGTTGCCGGGATGTCCTTATCGATGTCCCTGTCGGCGGCCATGGCGGGAGTGCCCTGCGAAAAGGGCGATTGGCCCGGTTCGGGCCTGCGCCTTCGAGGTCGAACGGAAACCAGCGAAATCAACCAAACCAGGGCGAACGTCGCGGCATAGGCCAACAGCAGAACGACCGCCGAGCCGATCGCAATCGACACGCCGGTCGCCCAGTGACTCCCGCCGAGAGCCGCCTGAAGGATCGAAAAGACTCCGGCACACACGACCGTTAGCGCCAGGAGCCAGCGAATGGAAAACTGTGGAATCAGCATGAAGTCGATTTTCCCGGTTTTCTACCGAATTTGCAAGGGACCGGCGAATCGGCGTATAGGCAGATACGGCCTCTCACAGGGTTTTTCGTGGGAAAAGCCGAAATATTGCCCGCCGGGGCATGTTTTGGTGGAAAAGGACGCGTCGCTCGTTTAACAGCAATACCGTTCGTGTTTCATCGCAGTCGATGTTAGCCCGGTCGCCTGCGACCGGATGACGTAGCCGATTCCCCGGTTTCCCGGTCGCAGGCGACCGGGCTAACAGTGAATCACGAACGGTATTGGCGTTAAACGACCGACGCTCAACCGTTCGGCCGCCCACACAAGGGCTCCTCGGGCAGCAGCGAGATGATCTCTCGGCAGACCTCTTCGACCGATTTGCCCGTGACGTCGATGCTCGGCCACTTGTGCTTCAGACAGAGCTGCTTCGCGTGCGTCAATTCCTTGCGGATGTGGGCGGGTGAAGCATACGGGTCGACGGGAATCGATTCCTTGTCGGCACGGACAAGCCGCAACTCGCGCAGTCGGGCAGCATCCATCAGCAGACAGAAAACCCGATGCGACCGGAAGGCCGACACGGCTGCCGGCAACGCGATCCCCGGAACCAGCGGCACATTGGCGGCAAACCATCCCCGATAGGCCAGGAAGAGCATCGTCGGCGTCTTCATCGTCCGCGAGATGCCGACCAGCACGACCTCGGCCCGGTCCAGGTCGTCGGCATTGTGTCCGTCGTCGTGGTGAAAGGCGAAGTCGACGGCCTCGATCTCTCGCGAGCGAGCCTCGGTCAACTGCCGCATCAGGCCCGGCTCCTCCTGCGGCGTGAGTCGCAGATGCGTCGCAAAACGGTCGAGCACCGGCCCCAGAACATCCAGTGCGTCGATCCCGTGAAGCCGCGCCTGGTCGAGCATCAGGCGACGCAGTTCGTTGGAGACCAACGTGTGCAGAATGATCGAGTCGTGCCCGGCGGCCTCCGAAACCACGGCCCGCACTTGCTCGGCCGAGCGCACGTGGTTGCGCCGAATCAACCGAACGGGTGCGTCGGGGAACTGGATCAGCGCGGAGCGCACCACGCGCTGTGCCGTTTCGCCGGTAGCGTCCGATACGATATAGGCCTCTAACATGGGAGCCTTGCTCCTTGATGGGATCGTCAACAGCCGGTTGATAATGCGTAGGTCAGGCTGTGCCTGACATCGACAACCAACTTTCTTCGCTGTCAGGCACAGCCTGACCTACGCATTATCAACGGATCGCTAAATGGTTCCTTGTCGAACGAAAATGAAATACGCGAGCAGCACCACGGCCATCACGTACATCAGCCACTTGACCTCGCGGCCTTGGCCGGCTGCAAGCTTGATGATCGGATAGCTGATGAACCCCAAGGCCAGCCCGTCGGCGATCGAATAGGTCATCGGAATGCCGACAATGATCAGGAACAACACGCCGGCGATGAAGACCACGCCGAGCCCGACCTGCCAGGCCGTCGTCGAGCCCGACTGCACCGCGGCCAGCGCGCCGGCAGCCGGCAGGACGGAAAAGACGAAGAAGAAATTCTCGCCCATCCCGGGTGCTTGAGCGATCGGGTATCGGGCATAGAGCCCCATCACGAGGGTGGCCAGTGCCGCTGCCAGGCAGGTGGCCGTCGTCACGGCGCCGAAGTCCATGCCCGTCTCCATGCCGAACATCGATCCCGACAGGACGGCCGGTTGGACGAAGATGATGTAGGCCATCGTCAGAAAGGTCGTCACCCCGGCCAACAATTCCGTGCGTACGGTCGTATTATGTTCGGAAAGCTTGAAGAATCGATCCAACACGCGTCGTTCTCCGTGATTTGGCAGTGTGTGGCACGTCCCTGAGGAACGAAGGGCGTGGTCGTACCGGCATACCACGCCCTTCGCTGCTCAGGGACGTGCCACACATTCCAGTTCGAGCTGTCCCCATTATGCCGGTTGTCGGCCGTCGTGCAATCCGCCATGACCTTGCCGACACGTCCAAAGTGGTTAGAATACCGAGTACCAATGAGCAACCATGACCCAAACGATGGGCGGCCGGATGTCCCGAACCGTCCCCTGCGCATCGAGTTGATACCGGCCCAGCCGAGCCAAACGACTCCGGACGTTGCCCGGACGGAACCCCCTCGCCGCCGGCGGATCCGATTGCCGGTGCTGCTGTTTCTGGCTACCTGCCTGTCGACGTTGTTTGTCGGTTCCATTGTCGGAACACGCTTCGGCATTGAACTCGACATCCTGACGGGTCTGAAATATGCGCTGCCTGTAATGACGATCCTGATCTGTCACGAGGCGGGCCACTTTCTGCAAGCGCGGCGTCACGGTGTCCGTTCGAGTCTACCCTATTTCCTTCCCATGCCCTTCACCCCCTTGGGCACGTTTGGCGCCGTGATCGCGATGGATTCCCACATACGGAACCGTCGGGCGTTGTTCGACATCGGCGTTAGCGGCCCCTTGGCCGGTCTGGTGCCGACCGTCGCGTTCTGCGTGTTGGGCCTGCATTGGTCCGAATATGTGGTGGGGCGCGATACGTTCGGCGATCCACTGTTATTGAAATGGCTTGCCCATTGCGTCATCGGCCCGCAGCCCCCCGGCGAAGTGATCGTCCTGAATCCGACCCTCTTCGCCGGCTGGGTTGGTCTGCTGATTACGGCCGTGAACCTAATGCCGATCGGCCAGCTTGACGGCGGGCACGTCCTCTATGCGTTGCTTCGAACCAGGGCCCATCTGGTTGCCCGGCTCTTGCTTCTTACCGCTTTTGTGGCTGTGATTCTCTCGCATTACTACCCGTGGGCGCTGATGCTATGCCTGCTGATGATGATGGGCCCGGACCATCCGCCGACCGCCGACGACCACCAGCGGCTGGGCCCGGGGCGGACGATTCTCGGTTGGCTCACGCTGGCCTTCATCCTCATCGGGTTCACGCCAACGCCGATCATGTATTGAGCCTGCCGTCGGTGTGCGTAGACAAACGTGTTGCCCGATCAGGATCGGGCCTACCGGTTCGCAACCTCCGGTTGTAGCGCGAACCACGAGCGAGTCAGATAGCTGCAACGGCAACCGGCGGTCGCTTCGGGCACCAGGACGATGCCGTCGGCCGCGATGGCGTTGATCCAACAGCCGGGTCGGATTCCGCCGTAATTCTCCGTGCGTCGATTCCCGGAAAGGTCGTAGTAGCCGAGCGTGGCGGAGCGGAACAACAGCATGTGGGCACCGCTGGCCAAAATGCCGCAACCGTAGGAACGCTGGAAATCGAAGGGAACCGGCTCGCCCGTCGACAGGTCCCACGCGCCGCCCTGGGCATAGATCGTTCGGTCGATAATCATCGGCCGCGACTGGTAGCCGGCGTCAATCGCCCAAAGTTTTCGACCTGTCTCGGTATCGAACCCGGCCATGCGACCGCCCCGTTCCGAAGCGAGTTGGAATCGGGTCGATTGGTAGGACATCAACAACACGTCGTACTTCTTTCCGACGGCCAGCATGGTGCCGTCGATGCCTTCGTCTTGCTTCCACAGGACATCGCCCGTCGTGCCGGACAGGGCCACAAGACGGCCCGTTGGATGGTCGAGCGTTTTGGAGCTTCGATCACGGTCGAACAGAGCCAACGGCCGATCGATCAGAAACACTTTGCCCTCGGCCAAGGCGATTGCGTTATGTCGCAGCGAATGTTCTGCTTGGTAGCTCCATTTCAGTTCGCCCGTTTTTGCGTCCATGGCGAACAGCCGGCTCGATTCGGTAAGCAGCCGATTCATGTCTCCTCCGCGATTGATATAGCGATAGGTGACCACGTGTTCCGAATTGGCGGCCGATCCGTAGAGGATTCCGTTCTCGCAAGCGAGAAAGCCCCAAGTCGGCCGGTTGTCGTCAGAACTGTCGGGCATGGTGAACTCGGCCAGCAGTTTCCCGGTGGCGGCATCCAGGCGAAAACAGCGGTCTTCGTGGCGGACGTAAACGTCGCCGCCGACCATGCAAATGTTGCTCCCCGTCCCGGCGATCCCCATCAACTCGTCGCCGTTGTAGGCGGTCAACAGGTCCTTGATCGCATATCGCCACAGCTCATGGCCGTTGAACGCATCGACGGCAATGACCCCGTGCAACCCGGCGTAAATCAGTCGGCCGTTTTTGCACAACGGCGCCGGAGCCCGGCCATGACGATTGGCGACTTCGAACTCCACGTCGCGAAACCAGAGCATCCCCAGACGTCCCCGCACAAGCCGGTCGTTGCTGCAAACCGTATTGGCCGGGTCGGCGTACTGGTGAGTCCAACTGCCGGCCCCCAAAATCGGACCACCTGTAATTATGAGGGAGGCGTCTCCCTTCTTGACACAGATTCTACTGTTATAAGGCCGCTTAAGACGCCTGGCCTCCATCATCGAAAGAGCCGACTCGCCCTCACTAGCGTATCGACCGCAGACGACCAAATTCGCAAAATTGGTGGGATATCCGGTATTCGCCAAATCGCGAAGATGAACCGTCACCCGAGTGCCGTACAAACCGGCAAGGGTCAGTTTCGCCCGGGCCCGCGCCACACGGGCCGGATCGTCGTCGACCGCATAGATCATCAGATCGGTGTGCCGGGCCAAGTGGTAGGCCAACTCACCGTCGCCGCAACCCAGATCGACACAGTAACCTTTGATAATGCGGCTTTTTTGAATGACCCATTCAGCCGTCTGTGCCGCTGGTGAGTCGTCAGAATATGGCGATTGGGCCGGTTGCTCGATTGTCGTTGGGCCAGACGCCGGCGCGGCCTGGCCGAAGCAATGGATCGTGCCCTCGTCGGTGCTGACGAAGAGTCCCCGGTCGGTCGCCGCCAAACCGTAGACGGTTCCCGGCACCTGGATCGAGGAATCGACTTTGCCCGTTTTCAGATCGAGCGTCGCCACTTGTCCGTCGCCTCCCGCAACCACCCGGTTGTCGGCAACGATCAACGACGAACAGGCAAAGCCGATCTCCGAGGACCAGCGTTGCTTCGGCACGACTGCCGGCTCGGGAGTGCCGCGTCGATCGGGCGTCTCGGCCGACGTCAACGTCGAAGCCACGACTTTGGTGCCGCTGGCATGGACCAATCCATCCGGCATGACGGCCAGAGCGCCCGGGCCGACCGAGAAGGTTTTCTTTCCGTCGACCAGTCCGTAAGCAATCCCGGCATTGAAGAATGTCTCGCCATCAGCCGTCGTCGGCGCCCCGCCGCTGTGCCCGTTTGCTTGCAGGTGGAAATACTGGAACGTGCCGTCGGACCGATCGAAGCACGCCGGCACGGCCCGTCCGGTCGGCATGAGCAACCGGTCGCCTGCTGCAACAAGATACCCTTGCGCCGACACACCGCTCTCGGCCACGGCCCCGCCGTGCGGCTGGGGCATTCGGATCCCGCCCGAGTCGTCGTTGACCCACAGGACCTCTCCGCCGGCCGCATCGAGCGCGTACAAGTAAATCCCTTCCGACGGCCAAATGCCGGCCGCGAAATAGACGCGATCGTCGACAACCACGGGCCCGCCGCGTGCAGGCCACTTCGAGATCATTCGCCCATTGCCGAGAATCGAGCGGTTGTCCGGGCCGCCTCGCCGCTTCCACAACAGCCGCCCGTCGTCGGTCGAAAGGGCGTAGAGATGTCCATCATCACTGGCCACGAAAAGACGATCTTGCCAGACGGCGGGGGCGAACCGAATCGGTGCGTCGGTCGCAAACGTCCACTTCAATTGGCCGTTCGCCTCGTTCAGTGCGTAGACCTTGCCATCGGCCGAACTCCCAAGAAACACGGCACCGCCGGCAACCACGATCTGATTGGCCCGATCCTCGGGCTGTCGATCACTCTGCGGCCAGGCCGGTTGCGGGGCGTCGGGCAATCGAAAGGCCCATCGCGACGAAAGCTCCGCCGGCAAAGACGTCGACGTATATCCCGTCCGGCCCGCTTCGCCGCGATACGTGGGCCAGTCGGCCGAATGAGCCGTCGAAACGAGTAAGACGAGAAGGAGCGAGAGAAAGTGTGTTCGTTGCATGAGAGGAAGCAGCGGCATGGCGTGTGTTCCTTGATCTGGTCGTACGGGCTGGGACAGAAGAACGGCAGGTCGGATGGGATTGCATGACACCCCGTTTCCGTGGGAATCTATAGTACATCATGATAGGGTGCGTTATCAAGTTCCGGCCCGGTGGCCGCGACCCACCCTTCTTGTGTTTGTGTTCGTACCGCCAATAGGTTGGCTTGGTCGATTATTCCACCTGGAGAAGTAAATCATCTACAGTTTCCCGGCCCGGCATGCCGATCAACATCTCCAGCGTCGCGGGTCACCGCAATCCAACGCTACAAGTTCGGATATCACGGCCCTCCTTGGCCATAAGGGATAACCTGCCCCATCCCTTCAAGGAGGGCCGTTTATTTTCTTGCCTCCGTGTTGCCGGCCGCTGTCGGCGTTTCTCGCGTCGCAGCCCTTCTCTAGGCAACTCGCCCCTTGTGTTTATGCGGTTTGGGGTGACTTTGCGGACCGTAGCGATGGTACCTCATGTTCGGATTCCGCATCCCCGATGAACTCTCAGGGAGGTGGAACTTCCCGCAAATCATTTGCCTGGGATCCTTCCGATTCAACGTCGGACAAGCCCGACGGCCAGCAAGAGTCGCCGCCCGAGTTCGGTTTGAGGGAAACTGCCATACCATGACGATACGCGTGCATCCGGTGCCTATCGCCGTGTTGGCTGGAACTCTGCTGGTTGCCTGTGGGGCGTGTGCCGGAAACCGTACGCCTTCGCCGAATCTCCTTTCACCACACTCGCCGCCGCAGCGAGATGCTTTGGATGGCGGAATGCCCCCGCGATGGCGAGTTGAAACCGGCACACCGCAGTTGCCGGTAAGCGAGCGAATCTCGTACTATTCTCACTGGGATTCGACCGGCATCCTGCGGGCTGCCGATCAACAGCCCTGGGCCTCTTTTCAGATGTCCAGCGATCGGGTTTTGTCGTTGACGGATGACGCGCCGGAAGCATCGCCAGGCACCTTGTGGCCGCCCGGCGCGACGATCTCGCCCCTTGCGTCGAGACATCCACGCCAAGAGCGGCGGCGATCCAACCTGCGATCGGCCCTGCTCGACACCTGGTGCAAGATTCGATCCGATCACGCGAACTTCTACAGTTGGGTCACGATGCGCGATCTGTTGATCGGGATTTCGGTCGCCGGCGTGCTGGCGAACACGTCGATCGACGAGAACTTCCATCAATGGCACCAAGATGACGTTCGCAGTCGGGAGACCGATCACTTCGCCGCTTTCTGGAGAACTTGGGGAGAGGGAGAGATCTTCATTCCTGCCTTTGTCGTGTTCGGGCTTGCCGGGGCGCTGGTCGAAGATCGACCGAAGATCGACTATCTCGGTGCTTTCGGCGGGAATGTCGCCCGGGGTTATGTCGTGGGGGCACCGCCGATGCTGTTGATGCAATTCACACTCGGGGCGTCGCGTCCCGGCGAAACGAGCGCCGGATCGCAATGGAGGCCGTTTTCCGACGACAACGGCGTCAGCGGCCACGCGTTTATCGGGGCCGTACCTTTCATCACCGCGGCCGGGATGACGGAGAATCCTTGGCTCAAAGGCTGCCTGTACGCCTGCTCGACCTTTACCGGCTGGTCACGAATCAATGACGATTATCACTACCTTTCCCAGGTCGGCCTGGGGTGGTGGATGGCCTATCTCTCCTGTCGTGCGGTATGGCAAACGGATGCGGATGCCGACGAACAGAACGTCACCTTCGTACCCCTCGTCACGCCGGACATGGTGGGTGGTTACGTGGTGTTGCGTCGATAGGGGCCTCAACGAGAATCGATCAGCCCCCTCAACGTTCTCAGATTGATCACGTCGCAATCGATGCCGTCCTCTTGGCCCTTTGGCGTTTCGAGAACCATCGGAACCTTCCGGAATCGCCGATCATTCAGCAGAAAACGAAAGGGTTCCAGGCCCATTTCGCCGCAGCCGATCGGGGCATGACGATCGACCCGGGAGCCGAGTTCTCGTCGACTGTCATTCAGATGAAAGACCTTGATCTGCTTCAGGCCGACGGTTGCGCCGAGCTCGCGCATCGTGGCGTTGTAGGCCTTCTTGGTCCGCATCGAGTACCCGGCGGCGAAAACGTGGCACGTGTCGAAACAGATGCCCAGCCGGTTCGGATCCTTGACGCCGTCGAGGATGGTTGCCAGGTGCTCGAATCGCCAGCCGATCGAGGTTCCTTGTCCGGCAGTCGTCTCCAACAGGCACCGGGCCTCGACGTGGCCGACTCGCGCATGGACCTCATCCAATGCCCGACTGATGCGACGCAACCCGCCGGATTCGGTGCCGGTCGTGTAAGCTCCCGGATGAGCGACGACGTAGGGGATCCCCAGCGCGTCGGCTCGGCGCAGTTCCTCGGCCAAGGCACGGATCGACCTGCGCCACAGGTTCCGATCCGGGCTGGCCAGATTGATCAGGTACGAATCGTGAGCGATCGGATGAGCGATGCCCGACTGCTTCAAAGCGTTGCGGAATAGCTCGGCCTGAACGGGAGTGATCGCTTTGGCCCGCCACTGGTTATTGTTCTTGGTAAACAGTTGCACGCAATCGCAGCCGCAGCTTTTCGCACGTTCGACGGCCAGATGA
>JAZFUB010000392.1:0-4112 GCA_036447015.1 Thermoguttaceae bacterium
TGGGCGATCAGTTCCTCGGGCAAATCGAGCGGCTGCTGCATCTGCTGGTCGATGACACCGCCGAAGCGGTGCGCGTCGCTCCGTCGCAGCGCATCGAGGTCGCCTAACATGGCCCGTTGCTGAGCGAGCAACCGATCGGCCTCGTCATGCTCGCGTTGCAGCCGGGCCTGTTCGGCCAAAGTGAGCCGACGGTTGTCGCGGACCAACTGGTGTCGCTGGACGGCCCGGGCAATGACCCAGATCAGGTTTCGCGTCGTCGTCGTGTGCACGCAAAGATAGCCGTCGGCGCCGACCTCGTAGCAGAGCGCGGCCATTTCCTGCTCGCTCTGAATGCCCAGCACCACGATCGGGTCGTTTGCTCCGCCCGCCCGATAGCCTTCGATCAGATCCAATGCATCGAGTTGGTCGGGCTCGTGGCTGACCAGAACGGCGTCGAACGTTTCGTCGCGAAGCCGTCCCAAACCGGCTGCCGAACCGACGGCCTCCTCGAGTAGAACCTCCGACGCGCTATCCGCGGCAAAGGCCTCGGCAAGCCATCCGCCGGTTCGCTGGCGTGTGGTAATCAACAACACCCTCATTCGTGGGGGCATCGTATGCCAGGCCGACGAAGACGTCTGGACCTTGGATTTCTTGTCCTTGAGCATCACACCCATGGGAATCATCCTGACGGGACACGGGAGAAGCGGACCAGCGAGGCGGTACTCTAGCGAGGAGCAGCAAACGAGTCAAGATCGTGTGGGATGATGTTAGCCGCTGGGCTCGCCCCGCGCTGGGTGGCCGAAAGACAGTGTCGGCCAACAATCGGTCGAACCGTCGGCCTATCGGTCGAGTTCTTCGCTCTGGGGCAAGTCGTTGAGACTCTCCAGGCGGAACAGGGCGAGAAAGCGGTCGGTCGTGTGATATCGGGCGACCTTTCGCTCACCCTCTTTACGCTCGATCCGCAACAGACCACGCCGGACCAACTGGCTCAGCAGATGGTTGCTCGGTTTGCCCCGCAAACGCCCCACGTCCTCCGCGGTCAGCGGCTGTTGATAGGCGATGATGGCAAGCACGTCGACGGCCGCTTGTGAAAGACGTGCTTCGCGAATACGGCCGTAGAACCGGTTTCGCATCGCGTGGAACGCCTGCCGAAGCGTCATCCGATAGCCGGATCCTTCGTGAACGATGACCTGGGGACATCCGTTGGACGCGTATTGCCGATTCAATGCATCGACCAACGTGACGATTTCCTCGGGCTCGACGTCGCGCATCAACTGGGCCGCCCGAGTTGCCGAGAGTGGTTCGTTCTCGCGGTTCCCCACAAAGAGCATCGCTTCGAGGATCGTCTGGGGACTGACCTCGGATCGATGCTCTTCGTCGGCCGGTTCGTACGTTTCGCCCGGCGGCTCCGTTTCTGTTTGGGCGACTTCCTGCTCGGGGGTCTCGATCGGCTGAGACGCCGACTCGTCTTGCGGCTGGGCGTCCCCGGGCGCTGCATCGCCGGGCGCCGTGCCCATCACCTGGGCGAAAGCCTCGCTCAGTTCGTCGAGCGAGATATTCGCCTCGCGGGTCGGTTCGGATTCGGAGTCTTGCGTCTGGGGCATCGAGGCACCCTGGAGGATCCTACCACCGCTTGGCCACTTCGGCCTTCATGAATTCCAGTGCGTCGGTGGCCAACTGGATTTCGCTGTCGTACATGCGTCGCCAGATCTTAGTGGCCGGGACGAGCTTCTCCAAGGCCAGTCCGAACGCTTCGACGACCATCAGTTTGTCGTAGCCGACCTCCTTGAGCGTATCGAAATTGGCGTCCCAGCGGACGTTGCCCTTGCCGGGCGTGCTGCGGTCGTTTTCGGAGATATGAACGTGGGTAAGGCAGTCCTTCAGCGATCGGATCGCGTCGGGGACGCTCTTCTCCTCGATATGGGCATGGAACGTGTCGTACATCATCTGGCATCGCGGGTGGCCCACGTCGGCACAAAATCGGGCCCCGTCGGCGGCCGTGTTGAGGAAATAACACTCGAACCGGTTGAGATACTCGACACCCAACGTCACCCCGACCTTGTCGGCATGCTCGGCCACTTCCCGCATGCACTCGACGCCCCAGCTCCACTCGTCCTCGGTGGGGCCTTTCCCGGAAAACTCGCCCAGGGCCGAATGGAACGGGCCGGCCATCACCTCGCATCCGGCGGCCGCACAACAGTCGAGCGTCACCTTGTTGGCTTCGACGCCCCGTCGGCGAACGCTCGGGTCGGGGCTGATCATGTTCTCGTCCGGGCCGCGGACGCCGGTGCCCGTTCGATCAAGCCCGAGTTCGTCGAAACGTTTCCCCCACTTCACATAGTTGTCGACATCCGTGTCGAAGACCGGGATCTCGACCGCGTCGTACCCGATCTCCTTGAGTTGATCCAACAGCGGCAGCATCTGGTCGTTGACCACGTCGGTCCACATCAGCAGATTCATTCCAAAACGCATTCGATTCTCCTATGCTTTGGCGTTGTTCGACTTTTCGGGTTCAACGGGAATCCGGCTGATCAGGTCTTCGACCCGATCGGACACCAATCGCCGTGCCTCGGGCAGTATCTCGCGGAATGCGTCGGGCAATGGGTCCAACCGCACCCGGCGCATCACCTGGTTCAGGCGAACCAGTAGTTTGGCATCTTCCAGGTAATCCCACAAGATCCGCTCGCGGCGAAATCCGGAAATCAGCGGACCCAGTTTTGCCGCCGACCGAGACGCCATCCGGCCGACCGCTTCGGCAACTTCCTGCACATCGACCGATTCAAGCAGTTCGTAGTACACGTCCAGCCGATCGGGCCATTGGGCGATCAACGAAGCGTCAACGAGGAGTTCCAGCAGGAGATGCCCAAGGAAACTGGGGCGAAAGCTCGTCTCGCCGGCCAGGGCATCGCGGGCCATGACGGTCAGTTGCAGCGAGAGTTCCGTGAACGCACGACTCCGGTGAAACCGATTGTCGTCGCGGATGTGTTGCAGGATGCCCCCGGCAAGCGCGGCGATGTTCGGATCCGGGTCATCAAGAAACGGCTCGGCATGTCTGCTTCGCACGCGAAGGCGGCGATCGACGACCGAAAGCCAATCCGGCACACCCGTGCCGACAGCGAAGTACGGGTCGTCGAGGAACGGCAGTGCGTGGGCAAAGAAGTTCATTGGAATATGCGGAAGCCTGGTGATCTGAACACTCGAATCACTCGATCGGGGGATTGGCAGATTGTGCGAGATAACCTAAGATAGAAAGGAGATTCTGTTTTGTAGTCACTTGGGCTGTGAAAGGCAAGGTTGACATGGATACGCAGCAAGGCGTGTATGTTCCGCTGGCGGCACAAGTGCTTGCCGACTGGCTGGATCGCGATCCGGACCTCTATTGGACAGTTGACGGTGATCGGAGGCTTGCCACCAAGATTAGCTCTCCGTGCCCTGGTGACGAGTTGGCAGGCGTTTTGCGCACGATCGATCAGCCGCTATTGGTGTTCGACAGGAGACAACCTTCGCCGGCAAAGCAGAAGTCCGTTGATGTGAGTCAACTGGACGGGCTCGTCGAAACAGAAGAGTTACGTACGCGTGTTTTGCAGTTTCAGTGGGAAGATTCTCCAACCGAGTGGATTCTTATTGAAGACAAGGAGACTTCGGAAAGCGTTGCTCGAGAGTCTCAATCCCACTGAGGAGTTTCTTCCGTATGGCTCGACCGCCCATCGACTATGGCCAAAAGATCAAGGATATCCTGCAGCACGTCGGTGCGTTGCCGGAAGAAGCAGATCGCCCTCTGGAACATTTCGAGTTGTCTTCGGAAGAATGTTGGACCTTGAGGAACTACGTCGAACGCAAGATCCTCGACAGCAGTTCCTATCCGGGGGTTGCCAAGAAACACATGACCTCTTTGGATCGGATGCTGCTGGTCAATCTGATCGAGACGTTCGAGCAGTTCCTGAAAGAGACGGCTGCTGTCTGTGTGGACCATCTGGCCAGATGCGTGTTGGATGACCGCTTCGACTCGTTTCCCATAAGTGGTAGCATTATTGCGGCACATTTTGGTGCGGGCTCACCGGGAAAGTCATTGTGCGAATCGGCTGTCTGGCTCAATTGCAAGGTTATCAATGATCGGTTCCGCAGGCTCTTGG
>JAZFUB010000393.1:0-4527 GCA_036447015.1 Thermoguttaceae bacterium
GGGTGTCGCTGGTTTCGAGGAGGCGGGACGGCTCCTCGGGGCTTTGGTTTTCGGCTCATCGTCCAGCGGGATCAGGTCCAGCCCCAGATCGTCTTCGTCCGCCGGTGGCGTTGGCTGCGAGGGCGTTGGTTTCGAGGTCGCAGGGCGACTCTTCGGGGCTTTGGTTTTCGGCTCGTCGTCCAGGGGCAGCAATTCCATCCCCAAGTCGTCGTCCTCGGATGCTTGCGCCGTTGTGGACGGCTGGGACGCCGGCCGAGATTCCGCCGGTTGCGCCTCTGCCGGTCCGATCGACGCCAGCAACCGTTTGGCCAGCACGGGGGTCAGATGTCCGGCTTTGATCAAACGTTCGGCCACGGCAACGGCAGTGACGGCCTTTTTCGATTGGCCGACCTGGCGGCGAAGGTCCTCGACCAGTTTGGTCGGAAGCAGATCTTTCTCCCGAAGGACCGTCAAGAATCGATCGCACCGGTCGCGCTGGGCCTTGGCGGCCGCTTGTTTCGCACGATCTTCGGCAACGGATGGTGAGGACTGTCGCAACTGTGCGTCGTACGCCGCCTTTTCCTCCACCTTCGAAAGGCAAGCTTTGGCGGCAGCGATTTCGTTCAGAATCCTCAGTGCAATCTCCGCGTGCTCGCCCGTAAGGTGCTCCTGAAGGCTACCCATGCGCCGAGTGGCGGCCCGCTGGATGTTCTGAACGTCCGTTTCGAACGGGTCAAGCCCGAGCAACCGATAATGGTTCGGCGGCTGCTCCTGCGGGGCGATTCTCAGCCATACTTGATAAGGATCGAACGTGTCGGACATCAGTAATCCATTTCATCGGAAGTCGCCAACCGGACATTCTCCATGCCGACCGCATTGCCGGCATCCAACGCCATGACGACCGTTTCGTGGCGGCAGTCGCCGTCGGCCAGTACTAACAGACTCGACGGCCCCTTCGAGTCGCTGCCGGCGAACCCCTCGGTCGCCTCTCGCAACTTCACCAGCAATTCCTGTTTGCTGGGGGCTTCGATACCGTTGACCCACATCGTGTTGTCGCGATCGATTTTGATGATGACGAAGTCGTCGTCCTCTTCCAACTCTTCGATCGTTCGGGCCTGCTGTGCGCTCTCTTTTTGGTCGGGCGGCGGCACTTCGATCGATTTTTGCAGACTGAAGGCGGCGGTGACCATGAAGAAGATCAAGAGCAGAAAGGTCACGTCGACCATCGGCGTCATGTCCAGATCGTCTTCCTCGGTCTTGCCCGCACTGCGGAAACGGATCGGTTCGGCCTCATCGACCGATTCGGGATGTGTCTCTGTGTCGGGCATGGGCTACTCCACCTCCAGGACGGCCATGTGCAACTGAATCCCTTCGACCAATCCGGCGGCCGCGGCAACGCGCGACACTTCTCGATGGAGCACGCCCTTGGCGGCCTTCAGCAAGACTTTCGGCCTGCCTTCGTCGAACGACTCCTGCACGGCCGCGGCAATCCGCTCTTCCTGGATGGCCGGATCGTCGGGCAACCGGTCTCCCTTGGTGCCGTCGCCGATGTAGACCAGAGCCAAGCCCGGCCCCCCTCGTTCGTCGACCGTGATGATGATGGCCGTCGTCTCGCTGACCCCCTTGCCGTGCCGAGCCCCCGGCAGTTTGACCGAATCCTTCATATCGGACGTCGATGCCACCAGAAAGAAGATCAACAGCAGGAAAGTGATGTCGATCATGGGCGTAATGTCCAAGTCGGCCGAATCCTTGATGGGCCGCCGCGCGATGGCCGGGCCTGCGAGTTCCTCGTCGAAGGGCTCGCCGAAGGTGTCGTCGACAATGACGTCACTTGCCATGGTCTAACCTTTCTCACTGTGGGCATTGATCAAGGCCGCTTTGAATGTCTCGAGAAAACGAGTCACACCCGCCGCAACGAGGTCCTCCAACTTGCGAATCCGCACATTGATGCTGGCCGTGGCGATCACCAACGGAATGGCGATGGCCAGGCCGCAGGCCGTGGTGACCAGCGCGAGGCTGATGTCGTCGGCGAGTTTCGCGGGGTCGGCAGCGCTGTTCGGATCAGCCAACGTGGTAAAGGCCCCCATCATGCCGACGACCGTTCCCAACAGGCCTACCATCGGTGCACTCTTGATCACCGTATAGACCCAACTGAGCCGGTACTCCAGGTCGGAGAGCACGTCGCGCTGAAAACGGTCGGCCACCAGGCTTCGAATCTTCTTGTAGCCTCGCTCGCGATTGACGATCGCCAACAAAGCCAACTGCGACATCGCACGGCCGTCGTTGTCGCAGAATTCGATGGCGCCTTCGAAATCGCCGCCTTCGAGACTCTCGTCGACCTTGTCCAGAAAAGCGTCTTGTTCGTCCTCGTTGCGGAAACGTGTCTGCGCGACACGCCGCCAGACGATGATCACGCAGAATGCGCCCCAGATGGCAATCAGCCCCAAGGTGCAGTAAATAGCCTTGCCCACGTACCAGTATACGACTTCCATAGCTTAGATCATCGGGGTTGGAGGAGGGTTGAGTCAGTGCTAGTCGATAACGAAGAACGCATATCCGTCTCCCTGGGGGCGGATGCCGAATCGGGTCCTTCGTATGCGCTCGGGATCGGAACCCTTGAGTGTCTTTTCCAAATTCTGCAGGTTGGCCTCGACTGCCGGCGGTAGGAACTTCAAGAGGATCCGCCCTTGGCTTTCGATGCCGGCCCGGCTGAGCAACGCACGATCGGCTTCCTGCAGTTCTCCGCCGCGCCACGTTAAGTAATATCGCTTCTCCGCGTCGGCCGGTCCCGTTCGTGTGTCCGGTCTCGATTTCGAAAGGTTATATGCATAGGCGACTTGATTGCCCGGCATGAGGACCGCCAACTCGATGCCGAACGAATCGAGTTGCCTGGCATATACGGCCAAACTGCTTCCCTCGAAGTAAACTTCCCACCGCCGAGCCACGCCGGAACCGGTCCCGTCGCCGCTGCCGAGTCCAGTTCCACCGCCGCCGCGTCCCCGCTTCGTCGAATCGCTCAACGAAGGATCGTCCAACATGGCCGCCTGGGCAGCCACGGCGTCCGCCACGGCAGCAAGCGTGTCCTGCACCGAGGGCTCCTGCAACTCGATCTCCTCGTCCAACGGCCCCTCGAGCTCCATGCTTCCGCCCAAAGGCCCGTCGCCATCACCCAACTCGAGCAGCTCCACCTGCACCGGCGCCTGTGAGAGGAAGATCTTGCCGGTCAGCCATACCAACAGCATGATCGTCACGACGATGCCCAGCAAACTCACCAAGGCCAGCAGCATGCTGGACACCTGATCGTAGACAGACACCTTGAGCCGATACTCCGAGGGATTGGGTTGTGATGTTCCGTTGTTCACGCGAATTCTCTCAAGGTCGCATCGGTCACTCTCCGAACTCGATCGGCCGAAACTCGGCATCGGGGCGGACCGCCAGGTACCAGGCCTTCCAGTTGCGAATCGCCGCGAGACGTTCGCCCTCGGTCGGTTCGTTGGGCAAGGCATATCCCGAGGGACGGCGGCTGAGCCGACGCAATGCATCTCGAGCGCTTCGGACCACTTCGAGGTTCGGATCCGTCAATGCGTAGATCAAGGTAGGCACGTTGTCCAGGTCGCGGGTCTTCGCCAACGCACGCACGGCCGCCAGTCGGGCCTCGACCGACCAGTCGCCGACGAGCTGACGCAATTGTTCGGCATGTCGGCCCACCAACTCGGCCGCTTCCTGCGAGGGCAGTTCGGTCAACAGATCGATAGCCTGATCGTAGTCGGGAATGTCCCCGGAGCCGTCCGTGCCCTCCA
This sequence comes from Thermoguttaceae bacterium, assembly GCA_036447015.1. Lineage (GTDB taxonomy): Bacteria > Planctomycetota > Planctomycetia > Pirellulales > Thermoguttaceae > JAZFUB01. The sequence continues at coordinate 3,780 of JAZFUB010000393.1, forward strand.
AGACGGCCAGCAATTGTTCGGCCGGACCCAAGAGCGGTCTGGCGACGACCGTTCCGTTGCGAACCATTGCCCCGTCGGACTCTTTGGGCAACCCCCGCCCTCCCACCAGAGTTCCATCGCCGAACTTTCGGCTCCCTCGCTCGATGTCCTTCTGCGTGGAGCGCACAAGGAAGAGCAGGCCAAAGGCCGTATCCGCGACGATGCCGCACTCACTGTGCCAGCTTCCGTTCTCCGCTTGAGTCTCCATCAGGAAGCGAACGCCGTCGTTGTACCAGGCGGGGCCGTCCTCCTGTTTCTGCCTCTTCGGGCCCTTCTCGCTGAGATCGCGAAAACTCATGCACCGTTCCAAAGCATACATGTAGTAGTGCGTGTATAATCTGGCGTCGATCTTGTAGTTCCGCTGTAGCCAGCCCATTCCGCGGTTTTGGCCTGTCTGAAAAAGCGCTGTGGGAAGCTGCGTTTTTTTCGTCGCGTTCGCTTCCGATGCCTCCGGCTTCACTTCCTTCAACGCGGCCGGCAGGGCGTCATCCGGCCGTTCCACGCGAGTCGCGACTTGAAGCAGATCGGCACAGATATAGAGGCTCCCCACGCCGGCCGCCGTCATGCTCAAGGTCGGGTTGTTTTGGACGACCGGGGTGAACGAACTGGAAATAGTGCCTTTATAGGCATGGCCGCCGCTGGGGTCCTGAGTCTTCAGCAACCAACTCGCTACCCTCTCGATCGATTCGGTCGGCACATGAAAGCCGGC
>JAZFUB010000394.1:0-3742 GCA_036447015.1 Thermoguttaceae bacterium
TCCGCCGGTTCGTGTTTCTACGTTTCCGCACCTTCGGGCAGGTGCGATCACCTTTCATCGTATGCGGTGGCAATCCACAACACAAGCATGGGCATCGACTCGTCACGGTTTACCCAATCCGAAAACCTTTTCACTTTGAGAAATCACCGTCGCGATGGCAACAGGGCCAACTTGCGTGAAAGCTCGTCGAGTTGCCGCAACTCGGCGCGTCGCTGCGGTTCGCTGCCCTCGAAATCGGACCGGCCGGCATGGTTTCGGGCCTCGAAGATTCGGGCCGCTACCTGCGAAATCAGCGTTTCGGGCGAATCGAGACGGCCTACCGACGCGCGTTGCTGCTTGGCGAGGATTTGGTGAAACAGGGTCAGGTCACTGCTCCGATTCATCAGCCGGCCAAGCTGATCGATCAAGGGTCGCAGACGGATCGAGTTCCATGGGCCGCGCCGGTCCAGTTCCGCTTCCAGCGCTCGAATCGCCAGGTTGACGCCGGCGGTGCGGGCAGCCAACTCCTCCACGTTCACGCGAACCGACGTCGTTTGCGGCGTAGTTTGCGGTGGCGGCTCGGCCAAGATCGGCGGTTCTGCTGCGACTGCCGATGCGGCCGGCGGCGACACGATGTCCTGTCGTCCGGTGGCTTGTCGTTGGGCGACCGGCGTTGCGCCGCGGGTGACCTGACTTTCGACAATGTCGCGCCGCACATTCGTCGACGATGCGAGGGGCGGCAACGGATGCGGCTCCGGCGTATCCATGCCCGGCTGAGCAAAGGGGGGCGGTGCGATCGCAGCGCGATTGCGGTCCGACAGTCGGGTCCGAGGCGTTGGCGCTGCGATCGTCGGCGGTGTGATCGGAGATGTCGGCCCATGAAACACGATCGCTTCGGGTGCGAGTCCGACGATCTTGAATTCGGGCTCGGCCGGCAAGGGGCCGACCGAGTCGGGCAACGAAACGCGGATCGCCGCCCGAAGCCAGTCGATCAGCCGGTCCTGCTCCTCGAACGAACCGCCGGCCGCTTCCCAACCGGCAAGAACTCGGTTCCAAGCGGCCCGACGACGCGTAAACGTCCCTCGACGCTGCCGGAAAGTCTGATAGACTTGGATGCGAAACCTGCGTGCAAGCTGTTCGATGGCCGCTTTCTCGCGTCGGTCTGTCTGCCGAAGCAGGTCTTCGGCCTCGGCCGGCGAGACTCGCTTGCCCTGAGAAATCTGCCGCAGCAAGACCGCATATCGTGCCTTATGCTGTGCGGCCTTGTCCGGCGGAAGCACAAGTTGGTTGGCCCGATCCAACCGAACGATGATTGTTCGGATCCACTCGTGTTGTGCGACGAAATCCATCCGGTCGAACTCCACGGCGGCCATCACCCCTTCGGATGAGCCGTCAGCCTTCGGCGCCATGGAGGGAGCCGTCAGGGCAACGAGCGTGATTATCGACCAAAGGGGTTGCATCACAATCGGTACCTTCCCGAGAATTGTGAGAACTGGGCGCTGTTGAGGCTTCCGGAAGCGTGTCCTTTCAATCCTACACCCCGAGCCCTTCAAGTCAAACGATGCGACGCCTGCTGCCGCCGATCTGTCTGATCACCGTCGTGCTGCTGATTCCGGTTGTGCCGTTCGTCTTCGTCGGCGAGTCGCTCGCGGCGCGAATGGAGAGTTGGCTGGACGAAACGTTGCCGGCGCCGACGGTGGCCGGCATAGTGGTCGGTCTGTTGGCGACCGACGTTTTTCTGCCCGTGCCGTCGAGCGTGGTTGCCACGTTTGGCGGCGATCGACTCGGATTCGTCGCCGGCACGGCTGCCGCCTGGCTGGGGATGACGCTCGGTGCGGCGTTTGCGTTCGGCTTGGCCCGCCTGCTCGGTCGGCGGCTCGCGAGCCGGCTTTCAAACGAAGAGGCAATGGATCGAATCGACGCGCTCAGCGGAAGGCTCGGGCCGATGCTGTTAGTCCTGACCCGCCCGGTGCCAGTCATGGCCGAGGCCGCCGTCCTGTTCCTGGGAACCACCCGAATGCCATGGCAGCGGTTCGTTCTACCGCTCGTGCTGAGCAACTTGGGAATCGCGGCCGCCTACTCGGCACTGGGCGACCTCGTCCAGTTACCGATCGCGCTAGCGGCGGCCATCGCACTGCCATTGTTGGCGGCCGCCGTTGCAAGAATCATGTGGCCGGTCAAGAACTAACACACTTCATGTCGGGAAACGAGTAGCACCGAATCAAGAACCCTGCGAGGATTAACCCAAATATCGCGGCGCACAATTGGTTGGGATCCATGGTAACATTTCCTTTCGTGAGACCCAAAACGGAAAAGGGGCCAGCCAATCTACAACCAATAGACTGGGTAATGCCTCTTGGGGTTCGTCGACAGATTGTTCACCACCAATGCGACAAATAGCATCGCTATGGAGCCCACAAGAACGGGAGAAAGAACGTACATATAGCCGAGGGATTGGACCTTGTCCCCACCGATGATGGCAATCAGGGCCGTCGCGCCGCCAGGCGGATGCAAGGTGCGAGTAAAGTGCATCGCCACGATGGCTAGCGAGACTGCCGTTGGTGCAGCCAGAACGGTAACGTCGCCAAGCAGCACGAACACGGTGACTCCAACAATCGCAGAGGCCAGATGTCCGCCGACAAGATTTCTCGGTTGAGAGAAGTCGGCCATGGGCGCTCCGTAGACAAGAACGGCCGATGCACCGAAAGAGCCGATCAGGAACAGGCTGTCTATGGATGCGAGCGTCAGGTACCGACCAATGGTCAACACAAGAAAGATACCAAGGAAGGCCCCGATCCAGGACCATATAATCTTGCTGACCGGCTTTCTCGGAGGACATGTGCCGGTCGCTCTCATTCGTCGAAAATAGTTCTTCATTTCACGCCCAACTCATTACTCTACACGAAATCGCCACCGCCCCGCAGGTGCTGGCCGGAGGTGCTGGCCGGTTACTTATCATTCTAATTGCAGCCAGCGTTGTTTGCCAAGGTCAATTGGCGTATACTACTACCTACTGGATGATGTGCGGTCTGTTACCGTTACGCGAAATCTGCTTGTATTTTCAACGGGAGAACCCAAAGATGCTGAACCGATCAACTCGACTTGCCGCTCTGATGCTTGTCGCCCTGGTGGTCACGGCCGTGATGGGCCGCGGGGCTGTTGCGGCGGAGGAAAAACTGCCGAACTTTGTTTTGATCTTTGCCGACGACCAGGGCTATCAGGACATCGGCTGTTTTGGGTCGCCGTTGATCAAGACGCCGCACCTCGATCGGATGGCCGACCAGGGGCGGCGGTTTACCGATTTCTATTGCGGGGCGCCCGTCTGTTCGGCCTCCCGGGCGGCGCTGCTGACCGGCTGCTATTGCGATCGGGTCGGTGTGAAGGGCGTCTTCTTTCCGAACCATAAGGTGGGGCTCAGCCCGAACGAAAAGACGATCGCCGACGTGCTGGGGCCGCGCGGCTATGCGACCGCTTGTGTGGGCAAGTGGCACTTGGGGCACCATCCCGAGTTCCTGCCCACCAGTCAAGGGTTCGATTCCTATTTCGGGATCCCCTACAGCAACGACATGACGATCGACCCGAAGATGGCCGTCTCGCCGGATGTCGTTTTTCGCGAGGGCATGACTCTCGATCGGCTCCGTAGCGAGAAGCCGAAGCGAAATTGGGTGCCGCTGCTGCGTGACGAACAGATTGTCGAATACCCGGCCGATCAGGCCACGCTCACAAAACGTTATACGGAAGAGGCCGTCAAATTCATCCGCAC
>JAZFUB010000395.1:0-7246 GCA_036447015.1 Thermoguttaceae bacterium
TGGTCGGCGAAGTTGCCAGCAGGTCGCCGTCGCGGTAGATGCGGTAATGATCGACGAACGTTTCGGCGTCGTTCGACGCGTTCCACGTCAGCGAGACCGTATTGGGAGCGATGGTCGTGTATCCGCCCAGGTTCCCGGGGACGGAAGGCGCCGTTCGGTCGATCGAAATATTCGCCGCCCCGGGCGTGCCGAACTGGGTGCTGGCCGCCCAATTGATCGGGTCGTTGCCATAGGCGGCCGTGTCGATGCGGTTCAGGGCCGAGCCGCGGCCGTCGGCTTCCAACGGCCATGGCACGACGTCGTTGTAGTTGACGTAATCGATCCGGTAATAGGGGAGATAGCCACTGACTTCCGGGTCGCCGGCCCGCATCAACTTGACCTTCTCGCCGCCGTTGTTGAGGCGGCCCGTGTAGACGCCGACTACGGGGATGCCGCCCGCCGCGATATCGTACCGTTGGCCGAAGGCGTCGTAGTCGCTGACCAGCACGACGTACTCGCCGGGACCGATCGTCGCCGGGCCGTCGGCCGTGTACCGCGAATCGAGCGTCGGATTGTCGACGATCACGTCGGAATAGCCGGTGCGGACGAACTTCACCTGATCGGCGATCGTCCAGTTGCCCGCGTTGTTGGTACCCCGGGTGAGAACGACCTGACCGTTGCCGTCCAGCGAATAGGTTCCCAGCGAGACCCAACCTTCGGCATCGATGTAGTCGGGTCCCTCGTCGAGCAGTTCCGGTTTCTGGTCGCGGATGACCGTCGCGGTGCCGCCGTTATGCGTGATCGCATAGGCGGCCTGGCCGTCGAGATCGCGCTGGTTGCCCAGTGCGTCGAGCAGATCCCATCGGGCGAAGACTTCGTAGTCGGCCGCGCCGGCCGGCAGCGAGGCGTTCCAGGTGGCCGTGGCCCCCGCCTCGAGCGTCCGCGACTCGTTGCCGGCGGTGTCGGCATCGTACCAGCCGAACGTGAAACCGGCACCGTTGCTGAGGTAGTAGTCGGAAAGCGTGTATGAGGTCGTCGTCGACTTGTTGTAGATCTCGACGAACTCGAAGGAGTCGTCGTCGGCGAAACCGGCGGCGATTTCATCGACCGAAGGCGCGGCCGGATGGTACATCACCTCGTTGATTACCAGGTCTTCGAGATAGGGCGGATCGTTGACCAGGCCGAAGCTGCGGTCGCTCAGCAGTGTGAAGTCCGTCCCGCCGGTGCTCTTCGTGTAGAGGCCGAAGGAGACGTTCGTCGGCGAAGCGCCGAAGTCGACGTGCTCGCGGTATCCGCCCGCGGCACCGGCGGCATTAGACGACAAGTAGACATCGTCGCCGTGCTCGCTCAGCGCGAAAGCCACACCGAAGTGTTGGTTTTCGTAAAGCACGAGGTAGCCGCCGCCGGCGATGACCGAACCGCCGGGGAGCTGGTACTTGGTGAGCGTCTCCACGCCCAGGTCGTCCGTCTTCCGGTCGCTGAGGAACCATCCGCTAATGTCGATCGTCGCGCCGGTCGTGTTGTAAAGCTCGATCGTGTCGACGAAAGGTGTATCGCTATGGGCCAGAACCTCGTTGATGATGACCGAACCGGGGTCGACCGCCGTATCTTCGTACCCGGGCGTGCCGCCGATCGCGGCGCTGGCACGCCAGCCGTCCTTCGAATCCCACAGCGCCGCATCTCCCCCTGGATCGCGGATCGTCAGCGAGAAACCGTCGCCGTCGGTATGGCCGTACCAGTTGTCGTTGTAGATGAACTGATGGATGATTCCGCCGACCGGCGAGTCGAGTTGGAGCATCTCGCCCGCATTGTTCAGCGACCCGGCGTCGTACGGCCCGACCACGGTTCCGACGAACGTGTCGTAGCGGAAGTTGAAGGCCGCGGGATCCTTCGCCAGCACGATGAACTCGCCGGGGCCGATCCAGACGGTCGGGCTGGATGGGGGGGAGAACGTGTAGATGATCGCGTCGGTCAGCCGCAGATTCATCAGCGGCAGCGACTCGGTCGTCGAGAGGTTCTTGATCTCGATGTATTCGAAGTCGTCGTTGTTGGTGTGGCCCGCGGCAATCTCGGCCGGCGTCGGATCGGCCGGGTTGTACATGAGCTCCGTGATGCGGATGTCCGACGCGATGTCGATGTAGAACGTCGTCTTGCTCAGCGGGCTCCACTCGCCGCCGTTGAAGACGCGCGTGCGGACGTGGGTGCTGTCGTTCATGACAATAGGACCGGAATAGACCGAGCCTCCGTCGGCCGGGTCGGTGCCGTCGAGCGTGTAGTAGATCGTTCCCGCGGGGGCCGTGATCGTCAGCACATCGCCGAAGCGGATCGACCCGCCGTGTTGGGCCGAGGCGTTGACGTAGTAGGTGGCGGCAGCGGTCGACGGATACCAGCCGACCACCTTGACCTGGTTGACGACCGTGTCGCTTCGCCCGACGATCCAGTTTCGGATCTCGTTGACATCGCCGACCCAGTCGGCATGGTTCTTCGGCGGGTTCGTTTTCGTGTCGCCCCATCGAGCCGACTCGGCAATCATGGCCTGGTCGACCCGGGCGGCGATGTCGTTGACTCGGGCCAACGAGTTGGGGTAGTCGAACTGGCCGCCGTTGTAGAACACCTCGTACATGCGGTCGGAGAAACGCTGCACGTAGTCGGGATTGTCGACAAGTTGCTCGTGCAGCCAGTGCGGGGCGAATCGGTCCTGCAGATAGGCGACGGGTGACCACTCCTCGAGCAACTGGCCGTTTCTCAGGACCATGTTGTTCTCGCCGGTGCCCAGCGAGTGCTCCGAGTCGTGCTCGAAGAACTTGAATCCGTCGGGATTCTCCCGGTTGTAGATGGCAAAGAAGTTATTCGGCCCGCTGCCGCCCATCGTATACCACGAACCGGGCCCGTCGCGGTCGCCCGTATAGTACGTGATGATCATGTAGTCGATGACATTGTCGACGTCCAGCAGCCGTTCGTAGGCCGGGTTGGGCGAGCCGTCGGTGTTCATGCCCTGGACGCGGTAGTAGTTGACCGTGTCGGCATAGCCGATGTTGGCCGTGGCGTCCCACAGCCGGTTGTAGGCTTCCAAGTTGCCGTCGGTGGCGTAAACTCGCCGGTTGTCCGCGGGCTTGATGACGTCGTAGTCGTCGTTGTCGCCGCCGTAGTACGTTTCGGCGAAGTTCGCCTCTTCGCGCTCGTCGGTCTGGAAAACGCCCCAGTACTGACCGTCGATGTAGAGGTGATAGAACCGCCCGCGCGTATACTGATGGCCCAGGGCTCCCTGGACCTCGCGCGAGTAGAGTTCGCGCACCATGGTGTTGTTGTTCGGCCCGCCGAACGCCCAAGAGTAGTTCTGCGAGGTCCGCAGATCGACCTTCCTGAACTCATCGGCGCCCTCGTCGCCGAACAACGAGTACTGGAGCCTGGAGTCGCCGTACTCGTCGCGGAAGAAGAGCCGAAAGGCGTGTTTCGGGTTGCTGTCTTGACGGCTGTATCCGCCGCGGATTCGCACGCCGGCGTTGACCTGGAAACCGCCGTCAGCGCCGTCCGGGAAGCCCGGCCCGGTGGCGCCTTCGGGATAGATCAGTTCGATCGAGGCCGGTCGCTCCCAGCCGCGGCCGTCCATGTTGGCGTTGACGATAATGCCGCTCGTCGCGCCGAACAGGTTGTCCAGGTCCGTCACCATCGAGATCGTCGGGATCGACAGCAGAGAAGTCTTGACCTCGTCGATCGTGTTGTATCCGCCGACGATGTCGGGATCCATGCCGTAGTTGATCATCTGGCCGTTGACGTTGCCGGTCGGCCAGCCCGCGCCCGGCGGCTCGCCTGCGGGCGATTGGGCCACCACGTCGTCGAGGAAGATGTAGGTCTGCGTGTCGATGTCGGTCGGTACGAGGGCCGCCTTGAAGGCCCTGGCTCGAAGGGCCGTCGTCCGGTTGATGGAGATCGGGCTGCCGGCGACGTAGAGCGTGCCATTGGTGGCGCTGGGCTCGCTGCTGTCGAGCGTGTAGTAGATCTCCGCGTCTTCGGTCGCAGTGGTGATCTGTACATTGATCGGGGCGTCATAGAACCCCCGGTCCACGGAGAACTTCGTGTCCTCCACCTGTAACCAATACTCTTCCGCGTTGGGTGCGCCCGGCGTGGCAACGGCGAAATAGTGCTCGCCGGCGCCAAGGTAGAGAATCTGGCCCAACTCGGGCAAGACCAGGAAGTCCTTGTCGTCGGCCGCATAGTTCATCGCCTGGATGGCCAACACGTTCTCTCCGACGACCAGTGCACCGAGATAGGCGGAGACGTCGATGTCTTCTCGCGCGACGGCTTGGTTCTCGGTACGCTCGGCCGTGGCACTGGAGCTGTAGGTCGGCGAGGGGGGGGCGTTGCTGCGAGCGATTTCCGTGCCGTTGAGATAGGCGACGAAGCCATCGTCGTATTGCATGCTCAGTCGCAACGATTCGAGTTGGCTGAGGTCCTCGGCAGTGAGCGTGAACGGCATTCGCACGAACATCGAGGCATTGACGTCCCACATCACGTCTTCGACGTCCGTGTCGATCAGGCGGACGAATTCCGTTGTGGCCGAGCTTCCACTGAACGGCTCGCTGACGATCGCCAATCCACCATTGGCCGTGTCGCCGATCAAATCGAAGGCACCGGCGTCGAACGAGGCATACGTGCCCTGGGCGGCAAACGCTTCGACCGAGGCGCCTCCTCCGCGTTCGAAGGCGACCAGCCGCAGGTTGTACGTGCCGGCCGCGGGCAGATTGAAGGTCGCGATCGTGTCGTTGTTTCCTCGCAGCCCCGGATACTCCATGTGATACGAGTCGATGCCATTGGTCAGGTCGAGGCCGAACCCGTCGTCGCTGTTGACGCCGAACGACCACGGGCCGGCTGTCGGAATGGTGACGAAGCCGGTCGCCTCGACCGCGAAGTCGTCCTCCAGGCCGATCGCCCCGGGGAAATCGACCTCGTCGAGGTAATGGCCATGCCCGCCGCTGTTCCAGTAGTTCACCACATCCCGGTTTTCCGAGTGGACGGAACTCTGCTTGCTCGGATCCGCGATCACGTCCAAGGCGATGCTCAAATCGAGGACCTGCACACTGGCCTTATAGTTGCGCACCGCGAAGCCGGGCACCGTATCGGCGAATCCGATTCCCGTATCGCCGGTCGACCAGCCGCCGTCGCCGAAGCCGACCGTGGTCCAGGCCCCCGGATCGCTGCTGGGAATCAAGTATTTCGCCGCATCGCCGGCCGAAACGAACATCGTGGCGTCGATGTCCTGGCCGATCCCGTAGGAGATGTCGGCCGTCTGGTCGGGATACTCGTTGTATTCGTGAATGACGACTCCGGTCTCGTCCAACAGGCCCAGGTATTCGCCACCTCCTTTGAGGCTGAAGTTCGTGTGCAATTCGCCGGCCGGGTCGATGCGGTTCTTGCCGGAAGCGAAAAGAGTGCGAAATTCACCCGCCGCCAGCGACATGCTCGGGAAGGTCCACTCGTTGCCGCCGTCCCGCAGCTTCCAGCCGGTGATGTCGACCGGTGTGGCGGCCGGATTGTGGATCTCCAGCCAATCGGAGTAGATGCCGTCTTCGTCGGCCCGGGTGGTGTCGTTGATGGCCATGAACTCGCTGATGATCGGGCTGCCGTCCAACAGCACCCGTTTCTCGAGCGTCTCGAACGCCAGCCCACCCTCACGCATACCCGGCGACCGCGTACCCGGCGGCTTCGTCAACACGGATTTTCGACGAAATCCAGCCCCGTACGAGGTAGAAAGTGCCTCCCGAATCCGACCGAGCATTATCCTCTCCTTCAGAAGATCTAGAAACGTGGTGCATGAAGCGCGTAGAGACAGAATACCCATTGTAGCAGAAAGCCCCAAAATATGCTTTCCACGGGCTTTGACGAACAAATGCTTTCGGATATCCGCGTAAGCAGGGGCTAGCAAGATGGGTATTCAATGGTTCTTGAATCACCCGTTTTATCTAGAAAGAATGGGGGAGTCATATATCTCAAGGTGGGGATCGATCTGGGTCGGGCCTGCGCGAATGTGTGAGGGCTGAGGTTCCCTGTGTTTGGTTGCGGTCAAGGGGCGCGATGAGTTAGATTAGAATGGACTGACTGTGGAACCGCGTACCAAGTATAATGGCCTGGAAAAACTGGGCGCGCCTATAAGGTGGATTCGCAATTGGTCCGATAAGGGCTGTAGGAGGCGAATTCATGGTAAGGAAACGACGGGCATTTACGGGTCCCTTCCGTGCGAAAGTCGCGTTGGCGGCAATTCGGGGGGAGGGGACTCTAGCCGAATTGGCGAGCCGGTTTGATGTGCATGCGAACCAGGTGGCAGCCTGGAAGAAACAGGCCATCGAAGGGATGGCCGAGAGCCTTGGCGACGGCCGCCAGCGACAGGCCAAGGAGGATGGGCAGCACGAGGCAAAACTTTTCCAGCAGATCGGCCAGCTCCAGTTCGAGCTGGACTGGTTGAAAAAAAAAGCTGGAGAGCTGTGAGCACAAGCGGGAGTTGGTCGAGCCGAGCGTCGCGCGGCCTTCGATCACTCGGCAGTGTGAACTGCTGGGCGTTGGGCGGTCGAGTTACTATTACGAAGCGAGGCCCACGAGCGAGCGCGACTTGCGTCACATGCGGCTAATCGACGAAGAATACACGCGTCATCCGTTTCGCGGATCGCGACGGATGCGAGACTACCTTGAGGACCAAGGCGAGCCGGCAGGCCGCGAACGTGTAGGGCGGCTGATGCGGATGCTGGGCCTTCAGGCGATCTATCCGAAAAAGCGATTGAGCCTTGGAAACAAGGAGCATCCGAAGTATCCGTACCTGCTGCGAGGTCTGCGGATCGACCGGCCGGATCACGTCTGGTGTAGCGATATTACGTACATTCGGCTCAGCGGAGGATTTGTCTACCTGACGGCAGTGATGGATTGGCATAGCCGGTTTGTGCTGAGTTGGGATCTGTCGATTACGCTCGATACGGAGTTTTGCATGACGGCGCTGGAGCGAGCTTTGGAACGCTCTCAGCCGGAGATATTCAACACGGATCAGGGTTGCCAGTACACCAGCCATCAATTCACGGGCCGCCTGAATGAGTCGGGTGTACGGATCAGCATGGACGGCCGAGGTCGCTGTTTCGACAACATCATGATCGAGCGTCTTTGGCGAAGCGTAAAGTACGAGGAGGTATACTTGAAGGAGTACGCGAGCGTCTGGGACTGTCGCACTGCGTTGAGGAGGTATTTTGAGTTTTATAACCACGAGCGTCGCCACCAAGGACTCGAA
>JAZFUB010000396.1:0-14514 GCA_036447015.1 Thermoguttaceae bacterium
GAAGGCATTGCCATCAGATTTACAGTCTGACCCCTTTGACCGCTCGGGAAAACCCCCTTACCTGCCTATTGCCATACATCGCCGCTGGTCGCTATTGGCCGACTCACACGAATCAGAATCAAACAAAACAAGGGGGTTAACTATTACGAGCTAGCGGAGGGACTTGAACCCACAACCTGCTGATTACAAATCAGCTGCTCTGCCAATTGAGCTACGCTAGCCGGCCGATCCCATCACGCGAACCTCTTAATATATCCAAGCTCCCCGGCCATGCAAGGGGGATGGGCCAGAAAAGACGAATCTCGCCAAACGATTTCGGAAAAACAGACACCGAACCACCCCGAAGAACTGTATTCGGCAATCTCGACCACGCTCGCAACAGGACCCGACCCGACGTTTTCGAAGACGAAAACGACACCCGCGGACGAACAACAAGCCCCGGATAAACAACAAAGGAGCCCAACCGCAACTGCCGAAACGAGAACCGCCGTTCCAGCAGGCACCGGAACGGCCGCTTGTCGCGATAGTTTCTGTTGAACTCCCGTCCGGCCAACACCCCACCAAGGATGGGTTATTAACAAGCCCTCACGGCCCGAATCCGACCGCATCGAACTGACTCGCCTCAATCCGGTTTCGACCTTTTTCGCCCATTTTATCCAGGAAAGTCGATTTTCTCCTCTTCGACCACCTTTCGGAGCTTGCTAATCGCCCTTGCTTCGATCTGGCGGATCCGCTCCTTGGTCACGCCCAACTCGGCGCCGACCTCTTTCAAGGTGAGCGGTTCCCGGCCGCGTTCAAGGCCGAATCGCCTGATGATAATCTTCTGCTCGCGCTCGTCAAGCCCTTCCAGGATTTTTCCCACTTGGGCCTCTCGCAGCAATTGGGCCGACTCCTGCTCATATTGGTCGGCCCGATCATCCTCCGCGGAACTGAACATCTCGCCATGGCTGGTACGGAAACGGTCGCGCCGGCGATGTTCGTCCGGAATCGTTCGGGCAAAGTTCTTCATAATCGCCCAACTGGCGTACGTGCTGAACTTGTTGCCCCGGGCGAAATCGAACTTCTCGGCCGCCCGCATCAACGACATATTCCCGTCGCTGACCAACTCGAAAAAGTTGTCCGCCTGGGCCACATGCCGCTTGGCGATCGACACGACCAACCGAAGGTTTGCCCGAATGATGCGGTTCTTCGTGGCCACGGCCTCATCGTAAATCTGTTCGATCCGGTCCATCAGGCTGCTCTTCGGCCGCGCCGGATCGAGCTGCTCGCGAAGTCGGGCGGCCTTGTACTTCAGGTAGTTCATCTTCCGAAACAGGTGAACTTCCTGCTCCCGGCTCAACAGTGGGACATCATAGAGACTGGCCAGATAGGGCGGCAATCCGCTCGGCAAGCGAGATTTCCTCGCCGTCTGAGCATTCGACGGCATCGGTCCGGTGATCGCCCGCCCCTGTTTTGGCGATCGCACCCGGGCAAACTGTTCGTTGGGCATGAAGTCCAACGGCAGATCCAGGATCTGCTGTGCCCGAACTTCGCCGATAATCCGGTAGATACTCGCTCGGGTACGCCCGAAACGCTTGGCTAGGGACTCGGCCGGCACTCCCCGATGAAAGAGTTCGTGAATCGTCCTTTTCGTCTCCGATCGCAGTGGGCCGTGACTGTCGGGAAAGATGGCCAGGTCCGGGTGTTCCCGATCGAATTGCCTCAGCGTGTAGCGGACCGTCTCGGCACTTCGCCCCGAGCGTCGAGCAAGACGCCTGGTCACGTCGGCCGGCCCCCCGCCGGCCCGAGCCAAACGGCGTGCACGGTTGATGATCATGGTTCGCTCCTCGGTGCTAAGTTGGCTGAACCGCCCGCCGCGCTCGATTCGGTCCCGATTTTCGGCCACGAAACGATCGACCGAACTCTGCAAAAAACCGATTCGCTTTCGGCCGTCCACCACGAACCGTCGACTGATCAGCCCGTGCTGCCGCCAACGGGAGATCGTCTTCGTCGACACCTTGAATTGGTCGGCCAGTTGATCGACGGTCAGGACACGTTGGCCGGCCGCCTTCGCCTCGATATCGGCCGCTTCCGAAACATCCTCGACGAACAGTCGCAGGTCGTGCCGGGCTTCCTGGCCAGTGACCTTGAAATGCGGATCGGTCTCTGGGCGATAGCTGGTGATCCGGAAGCATACATATTCATACGTATAGGTTCGGCTCGGATCGAGTTCTCCCAGTAGTTTCTCGGCCTGGTCGGCCTGTTCGAGTTTCTTCTCCTTCGGCGCAAAACGGACCTGCTGGTCGCGAAGTTGCCGAATGGCCGGATTCATGTAGTCGCTATGCATCGGATCTCTTTCGCTACGCACAATCTGCGGCGGACACCGCCGCCTGCCATAATCGCTATTCCCTTGGGTCGGGCACTCGGCGTCCTTTTCCCTTTGTACGCAATAATGTGCTCCCAGGTCCAGAAGAAGTTCGCCCCAGGCAAGGTTTTCTTGCCCAAAACGCACCACTGGAGGCAGATCGACGCATTGCCGGGAGCCCCTCGACGCGTCCGATCCGGCCTTAACTGGTTTTCACAGAACACCTTAAGTTAAGACGCCCCGACCCGGCAAAAGGTTACACGATTCGGCCGCCGAATGTCCCGTTTTCCCAACATTTCCAAGCGTGCCCGCAAAGAAGTGCAAGGATTGCCCCAAAATGACGCCATTAACCTCGAAATCGCCAACCGGGCGCCAGGGAACACGACGAAATGCCCCCGCTACAGATGGGGGGTTGCACCGGCAGTGCGGGTGCCCTGCGCTTCGGCCGTTTGGATTCTACTTCTCGTTTTGCCGCGTCGGCCTGGCCGGGCCGGGGTTGTCGAACACTGCTCGCATGATCAGGCCGGACTTCGACGTTCCGCCTTTCCACAGGTCCCATCGTGGATCGGCAATGCGATCGAAGTGCGCGTGCATCCGCCGAGCCAGCTCGCGCCGGGTTACGGCGTGTTCGGATTGGTCGACCAGGTTGTTCAACTCGCCGGGGTCGGTGGTCAGATCGTAAAGCTCGTTGGGCGATTGCCGGAATCTCTCGATGTATTTCCACCGGTCGGTACGGATGGCCCGAACGTTTTCGAACTCGTAGAAGACCGTATGGTCCCAGTCCTCGATCTGGTTGCCGCCCAGCGCCGCCGCGAAACTCCGGCCGGGCGAGCGAGCCCCTGTCGAGTGGGCCCGTGTCGAGTTCCCGCGGGCAAGCCCGAGATACTCGATCATCGATGGCATGAAGTCGACGTTACTGACCAGCAGGTCGACGCGTTTTCCCGCCGGGATGCGGCCGGGGTGGCGAAAGATGAGAGGAACGTGCATGGTCCAGTCGAAACCGGTCAGAGGCCGGGTGTGGTCTCCCATACCCCAGAATCCGCTATGTCCGCCGGCAAGCCCCTGATCGGCCGTGAAGATCACCAGCGTGTTTTCGTCCAGCTCGAGTCGTTCCAGCGCGTCGATCACCCGGCCCACGCCGTCGTCGATGCCGCTGATCTCGGCCGCGTATTTTCGGATCGCCCGAACGTCGCCGATACGGTCGCCATATTGATGATTCCAGGCATGTGCCGGCAAACGGGGGAAGGACGGCAGCGTGGCATCGGCATAGGTATCGCGGTGTCGGTTGCGGATCGGCTCGTGCATCGCGCCGCCGAGGCCGTAAGGGCCGTTGTAGGCCAGGAACAGAAAGAACGGCCGGTCCTTGTTCGCCTCGATGAATTCGATCCCGCGGTCGGTCCAGTAGTCGGTCAGGTAACTCGGCTCCACGCGGATCTTGCCGGACTCGATGATCTCTTGATCGTAGAATCCGCGGCTGTGACCGTGCGGCTTGGTCACCCAGAAACTGAAGCCTTCCTGCGGATGGAGGTTGCCGCCAAGGTGCCACTTGCCGGAAAGTCCGCAGACGTAGCCGGCGTCGGCCAGCAGCGAAGGAAGCGTGTCGAACTCTTCGAGCGTATCGTACGCCCCGGGGCCGATCTGAGCTCCGCCCGCACCGAGATAGCAATGCACACCGTGCTGGCAAGGCATGAGTCCCGTCAGAAACGTGGCTCGCGTGGGCGAACAGACGGCGTTGTTGGCGTAGCACCGGCCAAACAGCAGGCCCTCGGCCGCCAGCCGGTCGATGTGCGGGGTCTTGATGTCCCGGTTGCCGTAACACCCCAACGTCCACGGGCCGTGATTGTCCGTCATGATCAGCACGACGTTCGGCCCGGCAGGCTTCTCCGCCCGCACGACGGCGGGGCTCACCAGCAACCCGACCACGAGCCAGCAACGGGCAACCCACAGCAGACGGCCATCCGTTCGTGCTTCCCGCTCAAAGAAACAAAACATGATCGTCCTCGTCATACGGAGGCTGACCTACGAGGCTATGCCTCTTCCGACTCCGTAGGCACCTCTTCGACCCGCACACAGCCGCTGTGGTGCGGTACCGGTAGTTCGTCTTCGACTTTGGTTCCTGCTCGGCCGAAGGTTCTTAGAAAGCTTCCGTTCTCGCCTAACGGTCGTTTGGCGATGCGATGGCCCTTGATCTTGTCTTGCAGGCGGAAGAGGCCTTCCAGGAGCGATTCGGGGCGCGGGGGGCAGCCGGGAATGTAGACGTCGACCGGTACGATCAGGTCGACTCCGCGGACCACGTTGTAGCCGTGTTCGAAGTAGGGCCCGCCGCCGATCGCACAGGCGCCCATGGCGATGACGAATTTCGGCTCGGGCATCAGATCGTAGAGCCGCCGGAGCCGACTGGACATCTTGAAGTTGACCGTTCCGGCCACGATCATCAGATCGGCCTGTCGCGGCGCGGCGCGAAACGCCCCGGCGCCGAAGCGATCCAGGTCGTAGCGGCCCGCCCCGGCACTCATCATTTCGATCGCACAGCAGGCCAGACCGAACGTCATCGGCCAGATGCTCGACTGGCGTGCCCAATTGATCGACTGCTCGATGGTGGTCGTCAAAACGCTCTCTTCGAACCGCCCCTCGATCCACGGTTGTGTCATGATGCCTTCCACGGGCTTATAGAGTTTTCGGAAATGCCGTTGCAACCGCCTAAGAACTCGTACAGGAATAACTTCCCGATTCAGTTCTTGGGTGTTGGCTTTGAGCAGTGAGCTTTGAGTCATGGGCTTTCCCACTGCTCATAGCTCAAAGCTCACTGCTCATAGCCAAATAGGGAAGTAATTCCTGTGCGAGTTCTAAGTATAGCGGGTTGCTACCTGGCATGGAAGCGGCAGGAGTCTCCCCCATTGAGATGGGGACCTTCCAACTCCACATCGCTGCCGAGCAGTTCCGAAAAGAGGGCCCGTTCCATGGTGCAGATGCTGCAGTCCTGTTCCACCAGGCTCGGATAGGGGCAGGCGTGGGCCGTCAGCACCGGTCCGGCGGCCGATTCCTCGACCGAGACGGGGACCCGCCAATGGCCGAAGAGTTCGCCGAGCGATCGCATCCGCTCGGTGGGCGTGTCTCCCTGCACCTGTTGGGCATATTTGGCGGCCAGCTTCTTGGCAATCCGCTGGACCATCTGCTGCCGCAGCGACTCGTCTTCAATCCCACTGATTTCCTGCCAAAGGACGAGCGCCAGGTCGACGAAGTTCGAACCGGTCAGCCGTAACCCCTTGTCGGTCAGCCGGTACAAATGCTTCGGACGTCCTCGTCCGGCACGCACCGCCTCGCGCTGAATAATCCCCTTGCCCAACAGACGGGTGAGCCGCTGACGGATCGCCGTGGGCGTCACTTCCGTGGCGTCTGCCATGTCGCTAACCCCCAAGGGGCCTGTAGCACGCAGCAGATCCAGCAGATCAGAATCCGAACTGGGCGAGTCGATGGTCATCATGTCGCGCCTTCTCGCGGTTCTGCGCGTAGGATGAACTTGACGGGGGCCAATGCCTCCTATTCAAGCCTACCATAACATTCTATCCGTGTTGACAAGTGGCCCCGATGCCAAGAGTACCGACAGGCCCCAATAAACTCGCCCGGCGGCCAATATTCGACGCAACCTGTTGACAAATAGAGGCTTTTTGGGCTAGAAGAGCACTTGGGGCATGTCACGGTCGGCACGAATCCCCCACCATTGCGACGCCAGAGGACAGTTTCGTGCTACGACTGGCACCACGGCGGGGTCGCCCGCAGACGGGGCTACCTGCCGACAAGCAGACAGGAATTCACGAGCAGATAGGTGATCTTATGACATATCGGCCCGGCTCCCTTGCGATAGTTTTGAGCTTTCTAGCGATGCTCGTCTGGTTGCCCGCCATGGCCCCCTGCCAGGAGGACAATCAGGCACCGGCCGCCGAGCAGGGACTGGAAGCCGGCTCGGAGGACAAGACTGCCGACGAAGCGTCCGATTGGCAGACGGATATCGATGTCTTCTTCGGCAAGTACCTCGTCGCGCCGATGGCCAAGGTCCTCTTCTTCGATTTCTGGAGCCCTCGGTGGCTTCGTACCGAGATTCTCGACGAAGTTGTCTGCTCGAACGAAAAATGCGGCCGCAAGATCGTCACGGCAGAAGAATGGCCCGAGGGAGACGTGCCGATAGTCCTCGTGTGTCCCGAGTGCCAGAGCGAGACCGCAACGGGCATCTCCGTGCCGCTGGTCGTCGTCTGGCTTTTCGTGGGGGCCGTTTTCTTTACGCTACGGATGGGGTTCATCAATGTGCGTTCGTTTCTGCACGGGGTGCGGCTTATCCGAGGCGACTACGACGATCCGGAAGAGACGGGCGAGGTGTCGCATTTCCAGGCCCTGGCCTCGGCACTCTCCGCGACGATCGGCCTGGGCAACATCGCGGGCGTGGCCATTGCCGTGGGGCTCGGCGGGCCGGGGGCCGTCTTCTGGATGGTTCTGGCCGGCGTGATCGGCATGAGCAGCAAGTTCGCCGAGTGTACGTTGAGCCAGATGTACCGCAAAGTGTCACCCGACGGAACCGTCTCCGGCGGACCGATGCATTATCTCCACGCAGGCCTGAAGGATCTGCGACCCGATTCCGCCTGGGTCGGGTCGCTCGGCCGCATCCTGGCGGTCGTCTTTGCCGTGCTTTGCGTGGGAGCGTCGTTTGGCGGCGGGTGTGCCTTCCAGGTGGTCCAGTCGTTGAATGCCGTTCGCGAAGGGGTGCCCGTGTTGGACGATTATCCCTGGGCCTATGGGCTGATCATGGCCTTTATGGTGGGCATCGTCATCATCGGTGGGATCCGGCGTATTGCCGCGACCGCCGAAAAGATCGTCCCGCTGATGTGCTGCGTCTATGTGGTGACGACCATCTATATCCTGCTGACCCACTTCTCCCTGATCGGCTGGGCGTTTGGGCAGATTTTCGAGGGTGCCTTCACTCCGGAAGCCGGGCTGGGCGGTATCCTGGGTGTGATGGTGTTGGGTATGAAACGGGCCGCCTTCTCCAACGAGGCGGGCGTCGGCTCGGCCGCCATTGCCCATGCCGCGGCCAAGACCGAAGAACCGATCCGCGAGGGGATCGTCGCCTCGCTGGGCCCGTTCATCGACACGGTCGTCATCTGCACCATGACCGGTCTGGCCATCATCGTGACCGACGTGCACAACTTGCATCCCGAAATGGTCGCGAAGAATGAGGGAGCGGCGCTGACGGTCGAGGCCTTCCGGACCGTCGGAGATTGGTTCCCGTACATTCTCTACGTGGCCGTCGTGCTGTTCGCCTATTCGACGATGATCTCCTGGTCCTACTACGGCGAACGCTGCTGGTCGCACCTGTTCGGCGCTCGCACCTCGTTGGTCTACAAGCTGATCTTCCTGGTCTTCGTCGTCCTGGGCTCGATCGTGACGGCCCGAAACATTTTGGAGTTCTCCGACCTGATGATCCTGGCCATGGCCTTCCCGAACATCCTGGGCGTCGCGCTGCTAAGCGGCAAGATCCGCGAACGATTGGACGATTATTGGAAACGCTACAAGTCGGGCGAGATGGAACCCAACCGGAACCGTTGACCCCGGAATCGTTAACCCCGGAATCGTTAACCTCCGCCCGACATTTCCCGCAAGGAGCAAACCCATGCACTGGCTGCCGAGAAAGACCGTCGTCGTACCGATCGATTTCTCCGACGACGCGTTCGCCGCGCTGGAAACCGCCGGAGAGTTGGCCGCCGACAGGACCGATCTGCACATCGTCCACGTCCTGCCGCTGATGGAGCCGACCGACCCGGGCATCATTTGGGCCACCGTCGACGACGAAAGCCGCCGCGAAAACGCGAGCGAGGCCCTGCACAAGGAACTGGCCGACCGAGGCTTCGACGGCATCGAAGTGGTCATCCGTTTCGGCGACCCGGGCCACGAAATCGCCACCTACGCCAAAGAGACCAAAGCCGGCCTGGTCGTAGTCTCGTCGCACGGTCAAACGGCCCTGCGACACCTGCTGATCGGTTCCGTCGCCGAAAGGGTCGTGCGATTGGCCCATTGCCCGGTGCTTGTTTTGAAGCAGTAGTATCTTATGAATGCGTCCCTTTTTCATGGCCAAAAGGAACATCGCGCAGAGGCGCGGAGACGCAGAGGGATTGGTTGAGAATGGGATCTCCGCGTCTCTGCGCCTCTGCGCGATGTTCATTGACGGTGAGCTCGCCGGGCTGTGATGGTGGCAAGGTCTTGATTGGCTCAGCGCGGGGCAAGCCCAGCGGCTAACGATGGGTTGGTTGACGTTCCCTTGTGGATTCGGCCTTGACCGGTGAGGGTTCGTAGCGGAGAATCTTGGTGGAGATTGCCCGTTGTTTGCCCAGGAGGAGGTTTTGCGTTATGTCGGTTCGTACTATTTCGTCTATCGAACTTCGGGATTTGCTCGCCTCAACACCCGACCTGCCGTTGGTCGATGTGCGGATGCCCGGCGAGTTTCGTGAGGTGCATGTTGTTGGGGCGCGAAACGTCCCGCTCGATCGACTTTCGGCCGAGACGCTGTCGGACACCCTGGGCCAGCTCGACGATGGGCCGGTCTACTTCATCTGCAAGACGGGCAAGCGGTCCGAGATGGCTTGTCAGAAGGCGCCGGGGTTCGGCGTTGCCGATGTCACCAGCGTGGAGGGCGGTACGGACGGCTGCATTGCCGACGGTCTGACGGTCGAGCGCGGCAAGAAGGCCGTTTCGCTGGAACGTCAGGTCCGCATCGTGGCCGGCGGCCTGGTCCTGGTCGGAGCCGTCTTGGCATTGACCGTCCATCCCTACTGGGCGGCCCTGCCGGCTTTCGTCGGCGCCGGGCTGGTCTTCGCCGGTGTGACCGACACCTGCGCCATGGGGATGCTGTTGATGAAGATGCCCTGGAATCGGTGATACGCACGAGCTGGGCTACGTGACTACTTGTTCGAACGTCGCCACGCTCTCAACACGACCGCCCGCCGTCGGTCGCCGCGGTGGTGGTCTGAAGCGGCGGCAGGGCCTCTTCCAACACGCCTTTTGCCTTGCGCCATACCAACAGCCCTTCGACGACCATCCATACCTGCAAGGCCACGATCGCTCCGCCGATGCCCAGCAGCAACCAGTTTTGCTTCAGCAGCCAGCCGGTTTCTGCGTTGAACATCTGCCAGAGCATGGCCCAGGCGGGCAACACCAGCAACAGGCACATCGGCGCGGCGATGAACCAGACCGGTTTGCCGCGACGCCAGAGATAGAAGACCGTGACCATCAGCGCCAGCCCGGCCAGCAACTGGTTGACCGCGCCGAACAGCGGCCAAAGGATCAGTCCGCCGCTGCCGGGTCCCTTGGGGCCGGGTAACATCGCCATCGCCCCGCCGCAGACGACTGCCAGCAGCGTGGCCGCGTATTTGTTGGTCAACGGAGCGATGCGTGCCGTGGCGGCCAGTTCCTGGATCACGTAGCGTTGCAGCCGGGTGGCCGTGTCGAGCGTGGTGGCGGCAAAGCAGGCGACCAGCACGGCCATGATGCCTATGGCGAGTTTCAAAGGGATGCCGACGGCCGTGATGAAGTTGGCTCCGCCTTCGACGAACGCACCGACCTTGGCCCCCAGACCGAAGCCGTTCCAGCCCTTCTCTTGATCGTATCGTGTCTTCCAGGCCTGTTGGCCGACCAGGGGCTGGCCGTCGACGGTCGCCTGTTGGTAGGCATAGCCGGAAGGGCTTTCGACCGTGATGCGATCGAATTTGCCCATGCCCACGCCGGCACAGCAGGCGAGAATCACCACCACGGCCAACGCACTTTCCAACAGCATGGCCCCGTAGCCGACGCACTGGGCATCGGTTTCGCAGGCGATCTGCTTGCTGGTCGTCCCGCTGCTGACCAGGCAGTGGAAGCCGCTGACCGCTCCGCAGGCGATCGTGATGAACAAGAATGGCAGGATCGGCGGCGCCCCGTCGGGAATTTCGTCCTGCGGGACAATCATCGGCGTGGCCGCCACGATATCGGCCTCGCCGCTCAGACCTGCCACTGCCAGACCGGCCACGAGAATCAGCAAGGCTACGACCAACTGATGGCTGTTGACGAAATCGCGCGGCTGAAGCAACAGCCAGACCGGCAGCACCGAGGCAATGAAACAATAGATCAGCAGGATCACCGTCCAGATGATCAGCGGATTACCCCAAGCGGCCGGCAGTTCAACAGGCAACCAATACGCGCCGACGTAAATGGCCACGTACAACAAACCCAGCGCCAGGAGCGAAGGCACCAGCAGCCCGCCGCCCCGCCGGTAGACCCACAATCCGACGCCGATCGCGATCGGCAGCGAGAGCCAAACCGAGAGGACCGACTCGGGATAGATTTTGAAGATCGACGCGATGACCAGCCCGAAGATCGCCAGCACGATCGTCAGCGCGAAGAAGAGAATCATCAGAAAGAGGACCTTCGCCCTGGGTGCGATCATCCGCCCGGCGATTTCACCGACCGTTTGGCCCCGGTTGCGAAGCGAGACGACCAGGGCTGAGAAGTCGTGGACTGCCCCGATGAAGATCGAGCCGAACACGACCCACAGCAACGCGGGCAGCCAACCCCAAAAGACGGCGATCGCCGGTCCGACGATCGGCCCGGTGCCGGCGATGCTGGTGAAGTGGTGGCCGAAGATGACTTCCTTGCGCGTGGGCACGAAGTCGACATTGTCGCGCAATTGGCGGCTGGGCACTTCGGCGGCCGGGTCGAGCCCGAAGATTCGCTTCGCGAGCCAGCGGCCATAGGTATGGTAGGCGACGAGGTAGCCGAGAAATGCCAGGACGGCGATCAGTAGCGTGGTCATCAGGGTTCTCTGCTTCTGGAACTGGGAAGATCTAAACCACGGGGGGGACGGCCCCATCCAACGTTCAGCGATCGGGGGTTAGCCGTCGGGCTTGCCCGACGCTGGGGGCCGGACCAGACGACGTTTCCGACCCAACGTCGGGCAAGCCCGACGGTTAACAGTCTAAACGATAGTCGGCCGCGGAGGTTCCGGCAACCTGGGGCCCGTCGAAAGCGGTGGACGGCGACGGATCAGACCCTATAATGAGCGGTTTCCGCCGCCTGCCGTTTTCAGCGGCCGGCCATGGAGTAGACGGATCACAGAGACGGATCGAAGAGAAGGATCGTTTCCATGCCAGAGAAAGTGATTATCATCGGCAGCGGACCGGCCGGTTGGACGGCAGCCATCTATTGTGCCCGAGCAGCGCTTGAACCGTTGCTGTTCGAAGGCGCGATCACGTATGAGAACCAGATGGCCGGCACCCTGCCGCTGGGTCAATTGGCCCTGACGACCGAGGTCGAGAATTATCCCGGTTTTCCCGCCGGCGACTTGGAAGCCTATCTCGACGGTGCCATCGTCAAAGAGAAACGGCAGATCATGGGCCCCCACGGTAAAGAGGGTGTCAGCGGGCCGGAACTGATGGAACTGATGCGGCAACAGGCGGTCAACTTCGGTACCCGCGTGATCACCGAGGACATCGTCGAGGTCGATTTCGACGCCCGCCCCTTTGAACTCACCACCGCCGAAGGCAAGACCCACGAGGCCTCGGCCGTCATCGTCGCCACCGGTGCCCGGGCAAACTACCTGGGCCTGCCGTCGGAAGAAAAATACAAGAACAACGGCGTCAGCGCTTGTGCGGTCTGCGACGGCGCATTGCCCCGGTTCCGCAACAAACCGCTGGTCGTGATCGGCGGCGGCGATTCGGCCGTCGAGGAGGCCGATTTCCTGGCGAAGTTCGCCAGCACCGTCTATATGGTCCATCGCCGCGACGAGTTGCGTGCCTCGAAGATCATGGCCCGCCGCGCCATGGACAACCCCAAGATCGACATCCAGTGGAGCACCGTGCTCGACGAAGTGCTCGGCAACGACGCGGACGGCGTGACCGGCGTACGGCTCAAAAGCACGGCCGGCAAGCCCGACCTCTGCCTGGAAGCAACCGGCCTGTTCCTGGCCATCGGCCACACGCCCAACACGGCTTTCCTGGGCGGCAAGCTGGCGATGACCGACAAGAACTACATTCAGTGGACGACCCCGGGCCGCACGTACACGAGCGTCGAGGGCGTCTTCGCGGCCGGCGACGTGGCCGACGACTACTACCGCCAGGCCGTCACGGCAGCCGGGACCGGGTGTATGGCCGCGTTGGACGCGGAACGCTGGTTGGCCGGCCAAGAGTAGAAAATGTGCAATGAACAATGTTCAATGACCAATGGGCGATGGCCAAGCCGTTGTTGCCGCTGGGCATTGGACATTGGTCATTGGGATTTGAACATTCCCCCTATCCCTAACCCCCAATAACTCATGCCCGAACAACTTACGAAAGTCGATGCGGATCGCCAGGCAATCGTCGAGGCGAAAGAAAAGGGCCTTTGCTCTATGACCCGAACGTACCTCCGGCTGTCCGGCCCGGGCTGGCTGCAAAGCGCGTTGACGCTCGGCGGTGGGTCGTTGGCCAGCAGCCTTTTTCTGGGCGTGTTGGCCGGGTTCGGGCTGCTTTGGCTGCAACCGGTCGCCATGATCCTGGGCATCATCATGCTCAGTGCCATCGGCTACGTCGCCATGAGCACCAGCGAGCGGCCGTTCCAGGCGATCAACCGGCACGTCAATCCCGTGCTCGGCTGGGGCTGGGCACTCGCCTCACTGGCCGCCAACATGGTTTGGGCATTGCCGCAATACTCGCTGGCCAGCGGCGTCCTGCAGCAGAACCTCATGCCAGGCGTGTTAGGACCGGAAAGTGCCTTGGGCGCTACCGTGGGTGACTGGTTTTTCTCGATCTTTCCGGGGCTCTTGGGGCCGGAAACCGTCGTGGCCGACATCGGTGGCAAGATCGTCATCTCGGCCGCCATTCTGGCGATTACGATGGCGATCACCTTCACCTACGATAGCGGCGGTTGGGGGATCAAACTCTATGAACTGATGCTCAAACTGGTCGTTGCCGGCATCGTCATGTGCTTCGTCGGCGTGGTCGGCGTGCTCGCGCTGAAAGGCGATCTGGCCTGGGGAGAGATCGCCCGGGGGTTCATCCCCGATCTGACGAAACTCTACAGACCGGCCGAATCGTTCAATTGGTTGCTCGATGCCGTTCCCGACGGGTACCGAGACTTCTGGGTCGCCCGGATCGTCGCCGAACAGCGTGACGTGATGATCAGTGCGGCCGCCACCGCCGTGGGCATCAACATGACCTTCCTGCTGCCCTACTCGATGTTGCGGCGTGGTTGGGACAAGACGTTCCGTGGGCTGGCTATCTTCGACCTTTCGACCGGCATGTTCATTCCCTTCGTGCTGGCGACCAGTTGCGTGGTGATCGCATCGGCCACCCAGTTCCATCCCAACGAAGCGGTCGAAGCGACCCTGCTCGAAGAAGGCGACTTGCCCGAACTGCCCGAAGACACGGTACAGGGCCTCGCAGAAGCCCGACTGGCTCACACGAATGCGGCGCAGGCCGAGCCGCTCAATCGGGCCGAAGTGCTGCTGGCCTCGCATCTGCAACGCAAAGACGCCTTCGATCTGGCCAAATCGCTGAAACCGTTGACCGGCGACGTCGTGGCCGACGTGATCTTCGGTATCGGCGTGCTCGGCATGACGCTCTCGAGTATCACGCTGCTGATGTTGATCTCGGGGTTCGTCATCTGCGAGATGCTCGGGCTGCCACCGACCGGCTGGCCCAACCGAATCGGCACCTTGGCCGCTGCCACGGGCGTGCTCGGTCCGTTCCTCTGGTCGGGCACCACGCGGTTCTGGTTGGCCGTGCCTACGTCCGTCTTCGGAATGGTCCTGCTGCCGATCGCCTACATCACGTTCTTCTGCATGATGAACTCCAAGAACCTGCTGGGCGACAATATGCCGCGCGGCGGACGACGCGTTGCATGGAACACCAGCATGGGCATCGCCGCCGCGGCCGCCCTCAGTGCCAGCGTCTACATGGTCTGGGTCAAGACGCAATACTACGGTCTGGCCGGCGTCGGAGCCTTTCTCGCGCTGGTTCTGTTCGTGCATTTCGCCTTCCCACGGAAGTCGGCCGCGTCGAACGAGTAGTCTGAGACCATGATATTGATGGGTGGCTGGGGTGGGGGGGGAGGGGGCCCCCCAACCCGACCAAAAGAGGGGGGGCGGCCCCGCGCCCCCCCCCCCCCCCCGGAGC
>JAZFUB010000397.1:0-4665 GCA_036447015.1 Thermoguttaceae bacterium
AAACACGGCTAACAAGCAAGCCGTGCCACACGATATCTGTTTTTCGACAAAGGGTCAGACCCGCCAGGGGGCTCGCATCGCTCGAGATCGCAGCCGGTTCGCTTCCTCGTCGCCGGTGAACTTCTCTTCGAGCGGGTCCCACTTCAGCGATCGGCCCGTCCAATGGGCGATGCAACCGAGTTGAGACACCGTGGTCGACCGACAACCGATCGCCACGTCGCAGACCGGCATCTCACGTGTCTTGATGCAGTGCAACCAGTCCTGGTGGTGGTTGTTCGCCGGCCGACTCGCAACCGAGTCGTCTTCGAGGATCCCGTCCGGATAGCCTTCGAGGAAGCCTTGCCGGCCGACGTGAATCCAACCGCCTTCACCCACGAACAGGGCACCGAAGCTCTGAATGGGCGTGTTCACGTCCCAACCCTTGGGCACGAAGTTCTTCTGCTCGTCCAGCTTCCAGTCGACCTGCACGAGGACGTCGTCGGCATACTTGTACGTCAGCACCGGATAGCGGCCGGTCTCGGGCGGAATGATCTCGACCGGCCCGCTCTGATCCATGCCGAGCCCCCACTGCACGACATCGAAGGCATGGACCGCATTGCTGGTCAAATTGCCGCCGCCGAAGTCGCGACAGAAATGCCATGGCACGACATGTGGCGGACGTCCGTAAGGATGGAACCGACGATTGAACGGACGCCACGGAGCGGGCCCCAGCCAAAGATCCCAGTCCAGACCCTCGGGCACCGGCTCCACGGGCAGGTTCACGTTGCCGACCGTGCCCGGAAAATTGACGTAAACGAACTTGACCTTCCCGATGCGACCACCGAGAACCAGTCGGCATGCCTTGCGAAACTCGGGACCGGAACGTTGCTGCAGGCCGGTCTGAAACACGCGCCCGTAGCGTCGCACCGCGTCGACCATGGCCCGGCCCTCGCCGAGCGTCAGTGACATGGGCTTCTCGCAGTAGATATCCTTCCCCGCCTTGGCTGCCAGGATCGCCGCCGTTGCGTGCCAACGGTCTCCGGTCGCAATCACCGTGGCGTCGACGTCGGGCCGGTCGATAAGCTCGCGCAGATCGTTGTAAGCTTGGCAGCCTCGATACGTGCCGTCGACCTGCTTGGCCGCGTATGCCAGTTCGGTGGCGGTCTTGGCGTTCTCGCGACGCCACCGGTCCACATCGCAAACGGCGACCACCTGGACCTCGGGATACTGCAAACAGCCCCGCAGATGGCCCTGCCCCATCATGCCGATACCGATAAACCCAAGTGCAATCCGATTGCTCGGCGCGACCGTACCGTCTTTACCCAGCGCCGATGATTGAATGAGCACGGGCGTCGCGAGGCTTCCGCTTAGCGCCATGGCATTCTTCAGGAATTGGCGGCGGCTCCATGGCTTCGGATCGATTCGCTGCATTGATCGTCTCCATTGAATGATTGCGTTGTCGTACTAATCGATCGAGTTTTCACCTGCATCGGCCGACGGCACTTCGCCCAACTGGAATTCCCGCTGGCCTACCAACTCTCCGCCTTGTCGCAAGAAGACGCGAACTCGGACGCACCATCGGAGTTTGACGATGACGCCTTCGTAACTCAAAGGGCTATTGGGCAACGTGGTGCTGAACCGCCCGGGCCGCCGCGTGTCGAACCACTCTCCCTCTTCGATATCCTGCCGCGAAAACTCGTGAACGGCCAGATCCTCGTCGCCCTTGCCTTCGCTGGTCCACAGCACGGACACTTCGATCGCCGCGAGGTCCTGCGACGCAACCGAGTTGAAGACGTACTGACCCGAGAGCGTTTCCCCCGGCCGATAGGCCCGCCCATTGCCGTCGAAACGGACCGTGATCGCCGAATCGTTCATGGGTCGGTCCTATCATTGCGGGGCCTATCATTGCGGGGCCTACCATTGCCGGGATGGACGATCAGGGGAAACGAACGTCGGTAGTCGGGCCAACCGGCCACGTCGCCCTCGACGACGACTTGCCAGCCGATCCCGTTGTGCTCCGACTTGAACGAATGCATCGCCCGGGCAGGCATTTCCAAATCGCACTCGGCTTCGAAGGGCAGCCCCCGATGCACCTCGAAACTCTCGTGGCAAGAGACTTCCCGCCGATAGACCTCTCGCGTCTCGGTGCGTGTGTTGGTGCCTTGGCGATAGGTGGCTTCTTCCTCGCAGATCAAGCACACTCGTATCGAGTTGATCGAAAGCCGGCCCGACTGCGAAACGAACAACCGGCAACTATCGCCCGGCTGCAAGGGATGGTCGGAAATCTCGACCAGCGTCGGCCCGATACCCGTCGCCACCAGCAACTGCCGAACGAAGAGAAAGATCACGAAGACGCCGATCCCGACGAACGGGATGATGAACAACGTGAGAAACCACTCGGGCTCACCCTCGACATGACTGCTCACGGCAAGCACGACGAACACCGAGACGATACCGTTCCAGAAAAGAGACACCAAGAACAGCCCGAACAATTTCCAACCCGGCGAGGCCAAGGTCGGCAAACGATACCTCAACGTTGTGCCGGGGCTGTTGCTGATGTCCGTGTCGTCGGGAACACTGGGAAACTTGCGTGCCGCGGCGCCATTGACGACGAACGGGTCGCGCCGCTTGACGCGCTGCTGTATGACGGCCCGATGCTCGGTCGACTTCCCCCAATGCAAGACTCGGTAGATCACTCCGCCCAGGCCGATCAGGATGAACGTGATCGGAATGACCAGGATCAACCAGATCCACCACGTATATCCCCGCACCAGCACGGCCGTGCCGGGCTCGGCCGGATCATACCAGCAGACGTACTCGATCGGCTTCTCCTGATCAATGAGGAACCGGTCGATAATCGCCTGCTTCGCCTCGCGCCCACTGGAATAGGCTCGATGGATATCGTAGGTCCAGATGCGAAAAGTGTCGTCGCCGAGGTGGTATTCGATCTGGATCTCGGCACGATAGACGGTGCCGTCCTCGCCGTCCGATCGGCCGATCTTCTTTTTCAAGACGATGCAGCGATGCTCGACGAACTCGTGATTGACGCGCCACTGGGGCACGATGAGAGTCATCAGCGCGACCGCGAATCCGGCACACCCGATGAGCAAGAAGAAGGCGAAGAAGAGAATCTCCCCGGCGCTGCCGAGTCTGCTGGACCCGGTGCGTCGACTCCCTCGTTTCTTGTGATAAAAGCGAAACCTGACAGCCAAGGTGAATTCTCCGCCGGCGTGCGGCCGCGTCGGTTCCATCCCACCGAGAACGAACGGACAAGAGCCCGCCGCCGGGACAAAGCGCCCCCGCCGGAACGAATGCGCGTTTGCCTGAGCACCGGCTTATCGCGGATGCGCCGCCACTTGAGGTTCCTCGATCGCCGAGTCGCGCCGCGACTGGCGAAAGAATCCGACGCCTTCGAGCGCCTTGTACACCTCGTCGAGCGTCTTCTCGCCGAAATTCGAGATGCTCAGCAATTCATCGCGAGTGCAATGCAACAGGTCATCGACCGTAAAGATGCCCCGTTCTTCCAGACAATTCGTCGTGCGGACCGACAAACCAATTTCTGCCGTGCTCATTTCGAGCTTCTCGGCCATGTCCGCAGCCTGCCTTCCGGTCGTGTTCAACGGAATTCGCGTGCTCATGGGTTCCCTCCCATACTGGCCAGTTCGATAAGTCGTATTACCACCGTGCCACCGTGTGCCGGCGAGGTCGTCTCGCCGATGAGGGGAAGTATAACGATTTCGGCGACTTTAGATAGTATCCATTTCACCAAACAAGCTGTTTTCTCCACTTTTTCCCCCTCCATGCGGCCAATCCCCAAAACCCCCAACGTCTCGAATGTTTCCCGCACGAACGGTCGTCAGTCGGGGAAAAATGCGTATACTTGTCTGTTGTGGCCCGATATCGGGGACAAAGCTACTGCAACCACGAAGGAAACTCGCTTGAATCACCTGCTCAACGGACTGACAGACCCCCAACGCGAAGCGGTCATGCACGTCGACGGACCGCTGCTGATCCTCGCCGGACCCGGGAGCGGAAAAACGCGAGTCGTCACGCATCGAATCGCTCAACTCCTGCATCACGGCATCCCCGGCCATCAGATCCTGGCCCTGACGTTCACCAACAAAGCGGCCGACGAAATGCAGGCCCGCGTCGCAAGATTGGCTCCCGAAGGGGCCGTCTGGCTCGGCACGTTCCACCGTTTCTGCGCCCGACTGCTGAGAAAATACGCACCGCTGGTGGGACTTGAGGCAAATTACACAATCTACGACACCGGTGATAGCACTCGGGCCCTGCGACGGGCCATCGCGAAGAAGAAGATCGACACGACCCATTTTACGCCCGAGGCCTTCGCCCGAGCGATCAGTTGGGCCAAGAACAACCTGATCCTCCCCAGCCAATACCAGCCACGACCCGGTCACCTCATGGGGGAGTCGGTCAAGATAGTCTACCCAGCTTACCAGGCTCAACTGGCAAAATCGAATGCGGTCGATTTCGACGACCTGCTGCTCCATGTGGCCACGTTGCTGCGAGAGAACGACGAGGTTCGACGCAGCCTCGACGAACGATATCGATTTATCCTCGTAGACGAATATCAGGACACGAATCTCGCCCAGTACGCCATCGCCCGGGCATTGTCGATCGACCATCCGAATCTGGCGGTCACCGGCGTCCCCGACCAGTCGATTT
>JAZFUB010000398.1:0-7416 GCA_036447015.1 Thermoguttaceae bacterium
AATCGTCATCGGTTGGCCCTCGTCCGTTGTATTGACCAGTTCGGCCGTCATCGCGACCGTCTCGCCGGCCTTGATCCGGGTCTCGGCCAGTTTCGTGGTCAGACGCACGGGACAAGCATCGTCGCTCTCGGGCTTGCGAGAACGATAAGTGACGTCGAGCGAGTAGGGCATGGTGTTGTCGCCGCTGAGATTGATCGTCAGGCTGTTCTCGCCCGACTGCAGGTCGGCCTCCAGCCCGTCGATGACGATCGTCTCCTGCCGCCCGGCGCCGAACTCGTGCGAGCCGATCTCCATGTCGTCGCGTTTGATCACCAGCGTACCGGCGGCCAGCGTCTTGCGATTTGCCTTCGAGTGTTCGACCAGTGCCTTCAGCGCGAGGATCGTGGCCTGCGTGGAACCGAACCCACCCGAGCCCTGCCGACTCTCGACGATCCACTGGACGGCCCGAGTTGCCTGCTCGCTATAGCTGGGCAGTTTCAACCAGGCGAGCGCCGCCAGTGCGGTGGTTTCGACCTTCAAGGAATGGCCGCCGCTTCGCGTGATCGATCCGTCCGTGCCTTCGAGGTGCCCGTCCTCGGCCTGGAGTTCTGCCAGCGCGTCGAGCAGTTTCTCGGCCTCGCTCTGCTTCTCGGCGTTGAAGGCCCCCGCGGCCGCCAGCGCGATCAGATACGGATCGTCCGACTTGCCGGCCGACTCGACGACCTGATCGATTTCCGCCTCGATCCCCGTCTGGCCCGACTCGGACAAGGCCCACGCGATATAGGCGTTGGTGATCTCCTCCGATGCTCGACCAAAACTGTCCAACGCTCGGTCGTTCCGCTTGAAGCCGCCCTTGCCGTCACGCCGTTCGAGCAGCCACTCGGCCGTCCGCTGGATCATCTCGGGATCGACGTCGTAGACCTCGGCCATGTCGCGAAACTCCATCAGCCCATAAGCGGTCAGTGCTTCGTGGCCCGGGTCGCCGCCGAACCATTCGTAGCCCTCCTTGGGACACTCATAGCCGATCAGCTTGACATAGCCCTTCTTCAACAGGTCCTTGGCCCGACGCGTGACGGCCGGGTTGGCCACGTCGTTCTCCTGCATGTACTGCAACGAAAGCACGTTCGGATAGTTCGACGTCGACGCCTGCTCGAAACAACCGTTCGGTTCGCGCAGGATGCTGTCCATCCCCTTTTGCAGGTCGGCCAGTGTCGAAGGATACGCGTTGAGCGTCACCTCCAACGAGCCGGGCACCCAGTACTCCGGCAACTCGACGACGATCTCTTGCTGGCCGTCGATCCGACCACTGTACGAAACCCGTTTCGGGAACCCGGGCGGCACGACCTTCAACGGACGGGACACTGCATCGGCCAGATTGCCGGCCAGCCCGCGGAACGTCAGATCGCAATCCCCCTTCTCGCCGGTGACTTCGAGCACGAAGTACTCCCGGCTGCGCTGGTCGGCCGCAAGTTCCATGCGACGGTCGGGCTCGCCTTCGAGTGTGACCAAATCACCATGACTGAGCGTGATCTCGACCGGCAATTGGCTGCCCGAGTCGTTGACCACGGCCAACGGCAGGTCGATCCGATCGCCCGCGTTGACCTCCAGCGGCAGCTTCGGTTCGAGATTGAACGGAATCCGCGAGATCAACTCTCCGCCGCCCGAGCCGATCCGCCCGACGCCGTCCGCGTCGACACTGTGTCCGTCGACCCGAAGCCGGAACGTCGTGATCGAATCGGACAGATCGAAGGCAACCTTTGCGATGCCCTGGTCGTCGGTCACGAGCAACGGATGCCAGTAGAGCGTCTCGGCGAAATCGCTCCGCACGCCCGGCTCACCGGACGGTCGATGCACATGGGCATACTCGCGAACGGTGAAGCGGAATTCGGCCAGTTTCGCTTCCAGTTCGCTTCCCCGTTCGGCCCACCTGCCGTCGGGTTTGTTTCCTAGGATCCTCTGTTTGAGCATCCGCCGCGCGTCGCCCAACTCTTCAAGATTCTTGGCGTCCAACCAACCGTTCATGTCACGGCCACGGCCTTCGGCGCGAAATAGCATGCCATTGACAGCCGGTAGCTCGGCGAGCTCCTGACCGGCCACATTGCCCATGGGCATGCCTGCCATCGGTTCTTCGGGCATTTCCGGCTCGGCGGGCATCGGTGGTGCCGCATCGTTGAACCCAACGAAGAAGTCAAATACTTCGCCATCGGCATCGACTCCCCATTCTACCCCTTCCTCCTCCGTGGCCTCAAGAGTGGCCGACTCGTCGAACCGTTCGACATCCTCAAGCGGCTCGGGCGGTGCCGCATTAAACTGCTGAAAGGCGACTGCCACATCGGTCCCGCGCCCAAGTCGGGCCGGGTCCATCAAGATCGCGCCGATGATCAGGCAGCACGTCGTCACGCCGACCGCCGGCGCCCAAAGATGGACACCGGAAACGATCCTCAACAATCCCAACATCGCCACCAGCAGCACCAGCCCGAGCCCGGCGAAGAAACTGACCGTGGTGAGCGTACTCAGCGCGTTCGTGCGATCTGCGTGATACGCGTCGAGGCTCTCCTGGTAACTCGTCCGAATCTCTTCGAGGTTGTCGAACATGGCCGGCGGAGCGGTCGGGCCGCCCATGGCCGCCAGTCGCGTGAGTTGTTCACTCGGGTCTTCCTCGTCGCCTTCCTCCGAATCCAAAAGCTGTTGAAGGGTCTTTTCGGCAAACCGTCGCCAACCTTGGGTGCCCAGAAGCAGGTCCAACGCCACGGCCGCTTCCGTGTCGTCGCCCAGGTAGAAGTCGACGTCCTCGAGGTCCTCGGGCTTCTCGATTTCGGTCGCCAGCATGAAATGCGTCTTCAGCGCGGGAGTGCGATCGTCGGCCAGGCTCAACAGGGCGTCGTCGACCACGGCCACTCCCAACACGGCCGAAGGCACCGGCTTGTTGTTCTCGTCGGTTACCTGCAACGAAATCTCGACCCTCTCGCCCGGCGAATAACGCTCGTCGTGACCGGCCGCACGAACCTGCAATCCTTGTCGCTGCCGTCGATAGACGAGTCGCTCGGCCACCGGCTCGGGCGGTTGGACGCCGTAGTCGTAGACCGTCAAGCGGATCACGCCGCCGACACCCTCGGCCAACGGGATCACCACCGCGTTCGCTTCGCTCTCTTCGTCCGGATCGACCACCGTGACCAACGCCGTCTGGCCGACCGGCACGGAGCGACACGACGCGGCCACCACGATCGGCATCCCGTTCTTCGCTGCCCGAAGGTTGAACTCCAGAGGCTCGTCGTGTGCGAACACACCGGTGCCCGTGTTGAGGATCAGCTTCCGCTCGGTCGACACCTCGGGTAATTTGGGTCGCTCGGACACGTCCGCCGGACTGGTGATCTTCAAATGATAGCGTTCTTCGCTGCGGGGCCTGAAACTAAACGCTCCCATGCCCTCGTGCGTCGTCTCGACCAGGGCGACGTCAACGTCGCTGCTGTTCTGGATCGTCCCTTCGATATAGACGGGCTCGCCCAGCAGGTCGCGGCACGTGAAGTAGACGCGGTTCTCCAATCCGTCGACCAGATCGCCTCCCTCGGGAAAGAATTCGACGTCAACCTTGCCGAGGTTGATCGGAATCGTTTTGGCAATCGACTCCTGGGTACCACCGTCGTCGACCACGACGAGAAGTTGGCCATCGCCCCGGTCGATCGTCTCGGGCAGATCGAATTTCACTTGAAATGCCCCCGTTGCGTCGGCCTTCAGATCGTTGTTCTGGAAAACGGTTTCTCCATCGACGGTCGCCATGACTCGAAGCCGCGCATCGGCCGCCGCACCGCCTTCGGCCCGCTCGGCAATGAAATCTGCCACCACCGTATCGCCCGGGCCGTAACTGTCGCGAGCGAACTCGAGTTCCTTCTTCAGACGCGGCAACCGGTAACTGCGAACGAAGAAAGGACGCTTCTCTTCGGGAAATGCTTCGTCGAGACTCCGCGCAACCAGCACATATTCACCCCCGGCCGCTCCGGGAGGGATCGCAAACGCGCCGCTGCCGACACCATGCTCGGTGACGCCCTCTTGCTGCGAGTCCTGCGCGATACCACCGCTGGGATCGAGGACCTCGAAATGAATCGGCATCGAGCGATCGGCCGCCAGACGGAATCGCGAGAGCGTCAGCGAACGGTAATAGACCGTTTCTCCGGGCCGGTACAGCGGCTTATCCAACGACAACCGGGTCGCATAGCGAACCGGCTCGACCGCCACGCGCGTGTCGACCCGCTGAAGTTTGTCCTGGTGCACGGCCAGCACCTCCAGCCGCGCATGGCCCGACTCGGGAAGCTTGTCGGCCGGAATGGTCACGCGAAGATGCCCCTGCTCGTCCGACGTCTCCTGGTGTCCGAACAGTTGCTCGCCGCCGGACGAATAGAGGGCAAACTCGATCCGCGACGCCATGCCCTTCCCGTTGACCGTCGTCGTGGCGATCGTGTACGTCGAGTCGACCCCGCTGGTCAGGCTCGACGGGCCGTCGACGCGAAGTCGAATGTGACCGGCCGCTATCTCGCTGAGCCGGTCGCGGTGATACAGGTATCCGCCGATCGATACGATCAGCAACAGGGACGTCGCCAGCCCGACGGCCCAATTGGCCCCGCGTGCCCACGGTCGCCGCGCAGCACGGCCGACCTTGATGGGGACTTGTTTCTTCGGACTCTCGGATGGAGTGCTCACGGCTCTCTCCCGGCGTTTGGGGGTCTTACGCGGCAACTTCGGCGCACCATGCGCCGAGGTTCCCGTGTCTTCTAGGGTCGCGGTCTTCTCCCGCTTCAGAGCGATCTTCGGCAGCGAAAGCCGGGCGGCCTCGGTCAACAGCCGGGCCGTGCGTTGCGTCTCGGCAAAGGCCTCGGCCAACTCCGGCTCGGCTTCGATCCGACGACGCAACTGGGCCGACTCCGACTGCGACAGCAAGTCGTAAACCAGTTCCAGCAAACGTTGGCGTGTTTCAGGATCGACGGACATGGTAATAAGTGCTCGGGTATTGGGTCTGGTATTAGGAGTATCAAGTACCCCCGGTCGTTGCAAAACTCCGTAGCTGGATTCGCAAGAATTCAGGGACTCCCTGGTCAAACGCCCCCGGGACGCTCCGCAGGATACCGTAGGACGCACCGTGAACTGCCATCCAACTCTTGATTTCAAGATGGTGCGTCCAGACGCACCCTACATCTCAATTCTCCCCGTCTTCCTTCTTCCCTGATTACACGACCTTGCCTTCCAACGCTTCTCGCAGTTTGCTCAGTGCCAGCCGCATTCGTGTCTTTACCGTACCAACGGGCAGGCTCGTCGATTCGGCAATCTGCTGATAGGTCATGTCGCCGTTCTGCCGCAACAGGAAGATCTCTTGTTCCTCGGGCCTCAGTTGCAGCAGGGCTTTGCGGACGATCGCCAATTGCTCGCGGCGCATCGCATCGGCCTCGACACTCGCTTGTCTCGAATTGTTATGCCCGGCGACCAACGTTGCTTCCCTTTCTCCGAGCGATCGTCGACGACGACGCCATGCCGTGGTGCGCTGGTCGCGTCCCGCGTTGAGTGCGATGCGGAAGATCCATGCCCTGAGGTTCTCGATTTCTCCGATGCTCCGACGATGTCGCCAGCACTTGATAAACGTCTCCTGCAGTGCGTCGGCCGCATCCTCCCGATTGCCGACAAGGTAGTACAACATCCCCATCAACTCGTCCTGCCAACGCGCGAACTCCCCTTCCAGCCTCTCGGCAGTTTCACGCTCGGCGGCCTGCGATTCGTCGCCGGCAGGTCGGATAGCGGGGTCGTGGTTCATGGGGCATTAACAGAGACGACACAGGCCGGGAAAAGGTTTTCATGAAAGACGGAAGAGAGCGATTTTCGACGAAATCCGCACTCGGGTATCCGCGAAGGTACCGGAAGCCCTCTCGGTGGGCAAGTGCCGTCATCCACACCCACCCTAAGAACTAGTTCTTCGCCCAAATCGCCACAAACATGCCACTACAAGCGGAACTTTCCAAATAATCTACTCAATCCTCACAGCCTACCATACCGACATAACTTATGAGAGACACGGTTCTATCCGTGTGTGACATGCTGGATGATGGGTGCCAGGGGCAGCTTGCCTGCCCCTGAAGCACAAGGGCGGACAAGCCGCCCATGGCACGAAACACATCACACCGGCCGTTTCAGCACTACCAGGGGGGTGCCATTGTGATCAGATTTGCTCGGTTCGTTGCCGTCTGCATGGCCGCTCTATGGGCAGTCGGACCACACCCTTGCACGGGCGAGGAAGCGGTTCGCGTTCTGCCGAAGCCGCCCGGCCCAATGGCTTCGACGGTTTCGGAACTTCGATCGGCCCCGCTGCCTCCTCCAATCGCAACCCCGATTCCGTCTGCCGCGAACATTGCCGCCGAGATGCGGCTCTCGACGGAGAGTTCGCCCATGACGCTTGAATCGCTTGAGAGAATCGCGCTGGCCAACAATCCGACCTTGGTACAAGCCACCGCACGGATTCAGGCCGCGCGGGCCCATCGCCTCCAGGAGGGCCTCTATCCGAATCCTACGCTCGGTTACCTCGCCGAGGAGATCGGCAACGAAGGCTCGAGGGGGCAACAGGGCGGCTTCGTCAGACAAGAGATCGTCACGGCCGGAAAGCTGCGGCTGCGGCGCAACGTGGCGGGCCATGAGGTTGTCGAGGCCGAACATGCCTATCAATCGCAGCGCCAGCGAGTCTTGGCCGACGTGCGTGCCGCCTGGTACGAAGCCCTGGTCGCCGGGCAAATCGTCCAACTGAACCGGCAGCTTTCCGACATCGCCGACAAAGTCGTCAAGACGGCCGGCAACCTGTTCGACGCGCAAGAGGTCGGTCGGGTCGACGTCCTGCAAGCGGAGATCGAGGTGGGCTCGACCCAACTGAAATTGCACGAGGCCGAGAATCGTCTCGAGACGACGCGAAGACAGCTTGCCATTTTTTTGGGCGTGCCCGACATGGACCTCAGCGCCATGACGGGCCGTTTGGAAGACGACCTGCCGCCGCTTGACTGGAACGATTCGCTGCAACGGCTCAAGGAAGGCAGCCCCCAGTTGGCCGAGGCCCGAAGTGCCGTCGAGCGAGCCCGATGTGCCGTGGCCCGGGAGAATGCGGAGAGAACGCCCAATTTCGACGTCCGGGCGGCCGTGCAATACGACGACGCGGTAGGCGACTCTTATGCGAGTGTCGAGATCGGCATGCCCTTGCCGATCTTCAATCGCAATCAGGGGAACATCTGCCGCGCTCAGGCACAACTGTTGGGCGCGAAAAAGGAAGTCGAGCGGCTCGATTTGTCGCTGCAAGCCCGATTGGCAACGGCCTTCGGGCGCTATCGCAACGCCCAATACGACGCCGACAAGTATGCGATCGACATTCTACCCAAAGCCAAGACATCGCTCGATCTGGTCCGCAGCGGCTACCGG
>JAZFUB010000399.1:0-5780 GCA_036447015.1 Thermoguttaceae bacterium
TATGAATCCGACCATGCACGTAAGCGATGGAGGCGCGATGAGGCGGGTTCGCTTTGACAGTACCCTGGTGCGCCAAATAGCGGTTAAGGACTACCAGGGGCACTCTTCGGATGTTCTCGCCGACATCAGTATGGAGTGGCTGGAGAAGCGGGACAAGACAAAACCGTTTTTCCTGATGCATCATTTTAAGGCCCCCCATGATATGTTTGTCTATGCCAAACGCTACGAAAACTATCTAAAAGACGCAAGTATTCCCGAACCGGATAATCTCTACGATCAGCCGGGTGCGGATTTTGGCTCGATAGCCACTCGCGGGGAAAACGACTCCCTTGTCGGTGTCATCGGCTCGACGATCTCTCCGCAGCCCGGCAAACGCAACCTGGCCTCGTACTACAGGAAAAAGATCACCGAACTTACCGGTAAAGATCGACTCACCGACAGGGAAATGACCCATCATGCCTATCAACTGTATGTCAAGGAATACCTTCGTTGCGTGAAGGGGATCGACGACAACCTGCAGCGGATCATCGATTATCTGCGGCAGAACGATCTGCTCGACAATACGGTCGTGGTCTACACAAGCGATCAGGGGATGTTGCTCGGCGAACACGACTATATCGACAAACGCTGGATGTACGAAGAGTCGATCCGCATGCCGCTGATCGTCCACTACCCGAAGATGATCGCGGGCGGCAATCGCAGTGACTGGCTGATCAACAATACCGACTTTGCCCCGACGCTGCTCGATCTGGCCGGGATCCGGCGACCGGACTACATGCAGGGTCACAGCTTCGTCGATGCGCTCAAAGGCGAGGAAGAGCCCGACGGCTGGCGCACCGCCACCTACTACCGTTACTGGATGCACATGG
Source organism: Thermoguttaceae bacterium (assembly GCA_036447015.1). Taxonomy (GTDB): domain Bacteria; phylum Planctomycetota; class Planctomycetia; order Pirellulales; family Thermoguttaceae; genus JAZFUB01. The sequence goes on from JAZFUB010000399.1 coordinate 870, forward strand.
CCCATGGGCACAACAACCCGGGCCACTTCGGCATCCGCACCAAACGGCACAAACTCATCTTCTTCTACGGCACCGATTTCACCGACACGCACAACAAGAGACTCGTCACACGCCACGAGGGCAATCGGTTCTGGAAGAGCACGCCGGCCGCCTGGGAGTTCTACGATCTGGGCCAAGATCCGCAGGAAATGCACAACCGCTATCGCGATCCGGCCTATCGCGAGACCGTTCAGTCGCTCAAGACGGAATTGAAAAGATTACGCAACGAGATTGGCGACACGGATCAAGAGCACCCAAGAATCCAAGCGATCATCGACGCCCATTGGAACGACTGACTATTCGAACTTCGCGTGGATCTTCGGCATCAGTTGCGCGATCTCGATCTGCTGGGGGCACCGCTCCTCGCACTCGCCGCAGGTGGTGCAGTGGGTCGCTTGCTGCAAGTCGGCCAGGCCGCGGTAAAGGTTGCGGCAGAGTCCGGCGCTGCCCTCGAAAACCGTGGCGTCGTTGTACAGTCCCAGGTTGACCGGAATGTCGACGCCCGAGCGGCACGGCATGCAATAGCCGCACCGCGTGCAAGGGATCGGCGTCAGTTCGGCATACTTGCTCTGCAGGCGGGCGACCAGTTCGAGTTCTTCGTCGCTGAGCGATCCGATTTCCGAGCGGTCGGCGCTGGCAAGATTCTGTTGCACCTGCTCGAGCGTACTCATGCCGCTGAGCACGAGCGAGACGGCCGGTTTGTTCCAGAGCCATCGCAGCGCCAAGTCGACCGGTCCGGTATCGGGTGGTGCGTCGTCCCAGATTGCCTGAATCTTCGTCGGCGGACTGGCCAGCGTCCCGCCGTAAAGCGGTTCCATGACGATCACGCCGAGTCCCTTGTCGGCCGCATAGTCGAGCCCCTTCGTGCCGGCCTGGACGTCTTCGTTGACGTAGTTGTATTGGATCTGACAGAACGACCAGTCGTAAGCGTCGACGATCTCCCGGAACACGTCGTAGCCGTCGTGGAACGAGAAGCCGAATTGGCCGATGCGCCCGTCGGCCCGGGCCCGCTCGGCAAAACGAAAGACCTCCAACTCCTGCATCTTCGGCCAGAACCTCTTTTGCAGGCAGTGCAACAGGTAGAAATCGATTCGTTCGGTCTGTAGCCGCTCGAGTTGTTCGTCGAGGAATCGGTCGAAATCGTCGTGTTTCTCGACCTTCCAGATCGGCGATTTCGTGGCGAGGCTGATCTTTTCGCGATAGCCGTCCTGAAGTGCCCGGCCGAGAAAACGCTCGCTGTTTCCCTCATGGTAGACGTAGGCCGAATCGACATAGGTCACGCCGCCATCGATCGCGTGGCGAAGCATTTCGGTGGCGGCCGGTTCGTCGATATCTTTGATATGGCCGGTGGTGGGCAGCCGCATGGCGCCGAATCCCAACGCCGATATTTCTTGGTCGAAGTTGCCGAACTTGCGATATTGCATGAATTCTCCGGGTTGTGGTAAAGCGCGTGGCATCCGGCCGTTTAGCTGTCGCCGGTACGGCGACTTTGATGGCGGTGTGTTTCAGCGTTACGTCGCCGTGCCGGCGACCGCTAAACATCACGTCGCCGTGCCGGCGACCGCTAAACGTTCGACTACTCCTTCGGCCGCGTCAACGGTTTGAATCGGGTGGCCGACTGCTGCTTTGTGCGGATGACTTCCACGGCCTCCTCGTAGAACGCCTCCTGGGCACGAACGCGGCGGCCTTTGCGGGCGACCGGTTCGTAGGTCCCGTCGGGCAACAGGCGCCGCGACTTGCGATTGTCCGCGAAGTACAGGTTGAGCATCTCGATCAGCCGGCGTCGATGGTTCGGGTCGATGACGGGAAAGAGAATCTCCAGCCGTTTCAACAGGTTGCGTTGCATCCAGTCCGCGCTGCTGAGATAAACCTCTTCGTGTCCGCCGTTGCGGAAGTAGAAGACCCGGGCGTGTTCGAGAAACCGGTCGATGATCGAGCGAACTTCGATCTTCTCGGAGACGCCCTTCACACCCGGCCGCAGACAGCAGATGCCGCGGACGTTGAGCATCACCTCGACGCCGGCTTGGGCCGCCCGATACAGGGCCTGGCAGATTTCCGGATCTTGCAACGAGTTGACCTTGGCCATGATCAGCCCGGGCTGGTCGGGCGTGGCGGCCTGGATTTCGCGTTCGATCAGATCGACGAACCGCTGTTGCAGCCCGGTCGGGGCGATGCAGAGCTTCGACCAGCCGACCGTGTCCGAATAACCGGTCAAGAGATTGAAGAACGCGGCCACGTCGGCCGTCATGTCGCGGTTGCAGGTCATCACCCCCACGTCGCTGTAGAGTCGGGCCGTCTTGTCGTTGTAGTTGCCGGTCGCCAGATGCACATAGCGGCGAATGCGGCGCGACTCGCGACGGACCACCAGCAGCGCCTTCGCATGGGTCTTCAGCCCGGCGATTCCGTAAATCACGTGACAGCCCGCATCTTCCAACCGCCGAGCCCAGGTGACGTTTCTCGCTTCGTCGAATCGGGCCTTCAACTCGACCAGCACGGTCACTTCCTTGCCGTTCTTGGCCGCCTGTTCGAGCGCACGCACGACCGGCGAGTCGCCGCTCGTGCGATAGAGGGTCTGCTTGATCGCCAGAACGTCCGGATCGACGGCGGCCGATTCCAGCAATTGGACGACCGGGTCGAAGCTTTCATACGGATGAAAGAGCATCACGTCGTGATCTTGCAGCACAGCGAACAGGTCGTCCTCGCCGTCCAGATCGCGGGGGACCTGCGGCGGCCAGTCGACCGTTTTCAGATCTTCCAACCCCGGCCGTCCGACGATCTCCATCAGCGCCGTGGCATCCAGCATGCCGCCGATCTCGTAGACGTCTTCTCCACGCAGTTGCAGCCACTCGACCAACCACTTGCGAAGCCTCGGATCGGGATTGGCCGATATTTCCAACCGCACGGCCGCACGCCGGCGACGGTCCAACACTGCTTCCTCGATCGCGTGCAGCAGGTCGTCGGCCGCATCGTCCTGCATGGTCACGTCGGCATCGCGCGTGATCCGGAACACGACCGTGGCAAGGACTTCACGGCCGGGAAACACCGTGGCGACGTTCTCGGCCACCACGTCTTCCAGCCGTGCCATTTGCAGGTGGCCTTCCACCGGCATCGCGATCAGGCGCGAGAACTGGCTCGGCACCGGCAACACGACGATCCGCTCCGTCGGTTCCTCCTGCGGGGTCGACCGGTCGCCTTGCTGGGACTGATCCCGCCTTGCCGATGCGATCACCGCCGCAACGTGCAACTGCATGCCGGGCAACAGCGGGCAAGGGTCCAACTGATCGATGGCCAGCGGCGTGAGTACCGGCAGAATCTCTTTCGAAAAGTACGAATCGAGGAACTGCCGATGCTCGTCGGTCCACTGCTTCGGCTCGAAGATCCGCACGCCGCTGTGGGTCAGCTTGTCGAGCACCGAACGGATTGCTTCCGTCTGCTCGTCGACCATCCGATGGGCACGCTGGGCAATCGCGTCGAGTTGTTGCACGGGCGTCATGCCGGCCAGATCGCGACGCCGAACGTTGGCCGACCGCTGTTGCATCAGACCGGCCACGCGCACGAGAAAGAATTCGTCGAGATTGGAACTGACGATTGCGAGAAACTTCAGCCGCTCCAACAGCGGCAGGTCGTCCGACAGCCCCTCCTGCAAGACCCGGTCGTTGAACTCGAGCCAACTGAGTTCGCGGTTGATGTAGAGCGACGGCAGTGAAAGATCTTTTTTAGCCAATGGAATACCTGTCCTGTCCTATCCGGACTTTCGCAAAATCACACTTGTTCGAGGCGAACTTTCAATCCGTAGATGTCTTCGAACAGATCCCCCTTCGCGGCAACCGACCGTTGCTCCAACAGCAGATCGGCCCCGCCGGGCACATAGACGATCAGTTCGTCGCCGTGGCGCTCGAAGCGGACCTCCTCGACGTTGCTGAGATGCCCCCTGGCCAACGCGTCGGCCACACGCAACAAGGCAGCCAACTTGTTGATCACCACGCGAGTGCCCCGCGGCAGGGCCATGTATTCCAGGTGCGACGGCTTCGGCACGCTACGACGATGGTATCGGGCGATGTGGGCGACCGTCACCAGTTCGTCGCGGTTGAGCCCAAAAATCTCCGCGTTCGAGATCAAATAGAAACTGTGTTTGTGATGCGCCCGGTCGCTCACCACGCTGCCGATCTCGTGCAGTAGGGCTGCCACCAGCAACAGCAGGCGATGCCGGGCGACCAACCCATGCTCGGCCTGAAGCTGATCGAACAGGCAGACGGCCAGATCGGCCACATTGCGGGAATGCACCGGGTCGATGCGGTATTTTTCGGCCACCGCCATGGCCGAGTGTACGACGCCTTTCAGCAGCACTTCGTCTTCCTGGCCCGTGACGTCGCGAGCCAACTCCAGCAACAGGCCGTCGCGCAGCGACACGTGCGAAACGATCATCTGCTCGGCTTGCGTCTTATGCAGGAGGATCTGATACACGAGCAAGGCCGGGTTGAGCGTTTCGGCGGCGGCGAACGGCAGGTTGTAACGCTTGACAAGTTCGTCGACCGTCAGTTTCTGGCAGCGACGCACCAATTTGTCCAACGCGTCGCGATCGACGGTGGTCAGCTTTTCCGACTCGGTCGGTTTGCCGATTTCGCGGGCGGCGAATCGAGCGTCCCCGCCTACCGCGATGAACGACTGGATGTTCTCCAGCAGTAAGGATCGCTTGACGGTCGGATCGGGTATCGTGATTGATTCCACGTCAAAGGGTATTCGTCTAGTCAATGCCGATGATGCTCGTATAGCCGCTATCCACATCACCGCTAAATATTCGGCGATCCTTGTGACAGGATCCGAGCGTATAAGTATAGATTTTCCAAATATAATAGTGACCAGTGGTGCATC
>JAZFUB010000400.1:0-7382 GCA_036447015.1 Thermoguttaceae bacterium
GATGAGATGGGGTCGCCGTTTCTTTTGGCTCATGGTTTGGGGCGGCCGGTCGCGGATGCGGTGACAACGGTCGAGTTTCCTGGGACTGGTGAGTATCGGGTTTGGGTTCGTACTCGCGATTGGGTCGCTTCTTGGAGTGCGGCGGGTGCGCCTGGGAAGTTTCGGCTTCTTGTGGATGGGAAGGCTTTGCGGACGGTCTTTGGTGCCGAGGGGGCCGCTTGGCATTGGCAGGATGGCGGTAGCGCCCGGATCGACCGGCGCTCGGTTGACGTTGCACTCAACGATTTGACCGGTTTCGAGGGGCGGTGCGATGCGATTGTCTTTTCGCGTGATCCTGATTTCGTGCCGCCGAACGAGAAGGCCGCGATGGCTGCGTTTCGACGTGAAACGCTTGGGCTGCCCGACGGGCCGGATGAGGCGGGACGGTTCGATCTGGTGGTGATCGGCGGGGGCATTGCCGGTACTTGTGCGGCGTTGTCGGCCGCTCGGCTCGATCTGAGTGTTGCGCTGATCCAGGACCGGCCCGTGCTTGGTGGGAATAATAGTTCCGAGGTTCGCGTTTGGCTCGGTGGGCAGATCAACCTTGAGCCGCATCCGCGCGTCGGCGACATCGTTCGGGAGTTGGACCAGGCACGCCGGGCCCATTACGGACCGAGCAATACGGCCGATCTGTACGAAGACGACAAAAAACGGGCACTGGTCGAGGCCGAGGAAAACATCGCCCTGTTCCTGCGTCATCGGGCCGATCGGGTTGAAATGGATGCCGGTCGCGTGACGGCCGTTGTTGCACAAAACACGCTGACCGGCCGCCGCGTGCGTTTCGTCGGGCGGTGGTTTGCCGACTGTACGGGCGACGGCTCGATCGGGTTCCTTGCCGGTGCGGATCACGACATGACGCTCGAAGGCCACATGGGCCGATGCAACCTGTGGAACGTCAAAGAAACAGACGGGCCGGTTGCGTTCCCTCGCTGTCCCTGGGCACTCGACCTGAGCGACAAGCCGTTTCCCGGCCGGGGCGACGATCAGCGGGGAATCCAGGCGCTCGGCGGTTGGTATTGGGAGAGCGGCTTCGATCGCAACCCGATCGACCAGCGCGAAGCGATCCGCGACTGGAACTTTCGGGCCATGTACGGGGCGTGGGACGCGTTGAAGAACGTCGACCGTGTCTATCCGAACCACAAACTGAATTGGGCGGCCCATATCTCGGGCCCACGCGAGTCGCGGCGGTTGTTGGGCGACGTCGTGCTCTCGAAGGAAGATGTGGTCGGCGGGAAAGAATACACCGACGGATGCGTGCCGGCCACCTGGTCGATCGACCTGCACCTGCCCGACGCTCGCTACGAAACGGGTTTCGAGGGCGATGCGTTCATCTCGAAGGCCCATTATACGGCCTATAAGCGGCCCTATTGGGTGCCGTATCGTTGTCTGTACAGCCGAAACGTGCCGAACCTGCTGATGGCCGGCCGCGATATCAGCGTCACGCACGAGGCCCTGGGTGCGGTCCGCGTGATGCGAACCGGCGGGATGATGGGCGAAATCGTCGGCATGGCCGCCTCGCTCTGCAAACGTCACGACACCGATCCCCGCGACGTCTACACCGACCACCTCGACGAACTGAAGGCCCTGATGGCTCGCGGCGTCGGCCGGCTGCCAACGCCTGTCGCCCTCGAACCGCCGGGTTGGCTGGACGATGTCGGAGTGAATGTTGCCCGATCGGCCGGCGTGAGCGTCTCTCATAGCATGGACGTCGAAAAGTATCCGCCGCAGAGAATCAACGACGGCCCATGCGAGACCCTCGATAACAACCAGCGCTGGCTGGGCGACGGTCCGTTGCCACACCGGATCGAATTTTCTTGGCCCCGGCCGCAAACCATCGAAGCGGCCCGAATCGTCAGCGGCTATCGAGAGTCGGGCGGTCGTACGGTCGGGCCGATCGAAGATTTCGTCGTCGAGTATTTTGAGCAGGGCGAGTGGAAACAGATCCCGGCAGCGAAAACCACGGCCAATCAGAACGCCGACTGGCACGCAAAGTTCCCTGCCGTCACGACCGACCGGGTTCGCGTGACGATCACGAAAACCCACACCGGCGTTTCGCGGATCTGGGAGGTCGAGTTCTATCGCTGATTTTCCACTCCAGTTTCCATTGACGCGACAGCCGCCGCCGGGTACGCTTCGCAGCCAACGTTACGATGGCCCTTGTACCCTGGTTGCAATGCAGAACCGCCTGCCGAGACGAATGTCGATGTTGCTTGCCTTCCTTCTGGCCGGCGGGGGGTGTAGTGCAGTCATAAAGAAAGATAACAGTCCCCTCGGTACGGTCGGTTTGCCGCCCGGCAGCGTCGTGCTGGATATCTTCTTCGTCCGAGTGCCTTTCGGTGATCCACAATTGAACGATGATCTGTGGCAGCAGATCGACGAGCAGCATTTTTCGGTCCCACTGCGGCAGCGATTGGGACGCCACGGATTTCGCGTCGGGTTGGCCGGCGCCCCAATCCCCGTGAGGCTCTCGAATTTGTTGGAGCTCGACGACAAGGCTCTGCCCGCGGGACAGGCGAATCAGGTCGACGTGGCCCGGATCGAGGTCGAACCGCACGTCCAGCGCCGTCACATGTCGCTTCGTGTCGGCAAGCACGGCGATATCGTGGCCTCACGGATCTACGACCGGCTGGCCGTGCCGACCTACGAGTCGGGGCAACTCTCCATGCGGACCTACTCCCAGGCCCAAGGGCATCTGATCGTCGAGGCTTTTCCACAGAGCGACGGCCGGGTTCTACTGAAACTCACGCCCGAACTGCGTCATGGGCAGTCGCGTGTGACGCCGCGTCCGTTCGTCGGCAACGAAGCGTTCTTTCAATTGGCATCGAGCCAACCTTGCCGCGTTTTCGACGACCTGAGCATCTCGGCGACCGTCTCGCCCGGGGCCATGTTGATCTTGAGTTGCCTGCCCGACCGAGCCGGGAGCCTCGGTCACCACTTCTTCAGCTGCGACAACGGACGACTCGAACAAAAACTGCTCGTCGTGCGACTCTCCCAGACGCAGCACGACGATTCGCTCGTGGCCGGCGAGATTCTACCGCTGCGGGAATAGCCCGATCGGTTCTACAGCGTCGCGCGAACCGATTCCAACCGACCGGTCGATCCGAGCACGCTGTTTTTATGGGCGATGTACTCGGCGTAGGCGGCCATGAATTCCTTTCCGGGCGGGCGCAGGTCGAAGTTTTCCGGCGTGTTTTTGAACGACTCGCGATGGATCGCGCACCAGACCAGCCGACCGTCGGTGTCGATGTTGATCTTGCAGACGCCCATTTTGGCGGCCGGCAGATACTGGTCTTCGCCGACGCCACTGGCACTGCCGAGCTTCCCGCCCGCGTTGTTGATCCGCTCGACCCAATCCTTGGGTACGCTGCTCGAGCCGTGCATGACCAGGGGGAACCCGTCGGGAAGCACCTTCTGGATGGCTTCGAGGACGTCGAAATGGAGGCCCTGCGAGCCGGAGAACTTGTACGCCCCGTGCGAAGTGCCGATCGCCACGGCCAAGGAATCGCAGCCGCTCTTCTCGACGAATTCGACCGCCTGATCCGGCTCCGTCAGGCAAACGCTGCCGACGATATCCTCTTCGACGCCGCCGAGTTGGCCCAGTTCGGCCTCGACGACGATTCCCTTCTCATGGGCCCGATCGACGACGCGCTTGGTAATCTCGATATTCTTGGCCAACTCCTCGTGCGAGGCGTCGATCATCACCGAGCTGTAAAACCCGCTGTCGATGCAGTCGTAGCAGGCTTCCTCGGTTCCGTGATCGAGGTGCACGGCGAAGATCACTTCGGGAAAGACGTCGTTGGCGGTGCGGATCATCGATTCGAGAAACCGCTTGTCCGAGTAGCCCCTCGCACCACGCGAGATCTGGACGATGAACGGAGCGCTTTTCGAGGCATCGACCGCCTCGTCATTCGCCTTGACCTTACCCAGATTACCACGGAACAGACCGACCGTCTGTTCCAGATTATTGATGTTGTAGGCCCCAATGGCATAGTTGCCATAGGCGTGCTTGAATAGCTCTTTGGTAGTGACGATCATAATATCCTCTTTTCTTCTCCGGGCCGGCCCCCTTGGGCACGACTTCTGTGCAGACCCTACTGCACGAACTGATGAACATTCGGACCGGACAATTGTACGCCATGGCAGTCAGGTATGCCAGGGGACGGTCGGGTAGGGTTTGACAGGATCGCATGCTAAGCGATTTCAGCCCCGTTCGGGCAACGCCGACCATACAACTCAATACGCTCGGGCGTGGCGTCGGGCCTTTGGATCGCCGGCGGCCTGCTTCCGGCCGGTCTTCGGGTCGATCGTGATCATCACCGGATAGCCCATCGGCGGTTTGGCGATCGTTACGTCGTGGCCTCGGGCCTTCAGCTTTTGGATCGTCTCGGTGCCGGCCGACTCGTAGATCGACAGGCTGCCGAGTTTGGCCGGCGGTTGGTTGAACGATCCGTCGTGATGGGCCGTCGAGAAACGGGGGGCCGTGACCGCCTTGTCCGGCGCGAAATCGAACTCGATGCGATTCAACAGTATTTGCAGCATCACCTGGTCCTGCAAGTCGCCGCCGACGACGCTGGCGGCGACGACCGGCTTGCCCCGTTCGAAGACCATGCTGGGCGTGAGCGTGATCCGCGGTCGTTTGCCCGGCTCGATGCAGTTGGGATGTCCGGGCCACGTGTTGAAGCTTCGCAAGCGACTGTTCAGCGTAACGCCCGTCTCGCCGGCCAACACGCCGCCCCAGCCGCTGGGCGTGGCCGCCACGACGTTGCCGAAACGGTCGGCGACGATGCAGTTCGTCGTATCATGCACGGGCTCGCTGAGCGGTCGATACTCGCGCGGTACTTTGCCCAGCAACGCCTTGCCCGCACGCGGATCGCCGGGGCGTTGCTCACGTGAGGCGCTTTTCATGTCGATCAGCTTTCGGCGAAGATCGGCGTACTTTGGCGCGAACAGTTCTTGCAGGGGCACATCGACGAACAGTGGATCGGCGTAGTAGGCATCGCGATCGGCCAAGCCCAGTTTCATCGCTTCGACGAGCACGTGGACATAATCCGTCCGGTTGTGGCCCATGGCGGCCAGGTCGAATGGCTCCAGTAGTTGCAGCGTCTGCAACAGGTACGGCCCTTGGGTCCAGGCTCCGCACTTGTAGACGGTCCGGCCACGATACTCGAGCGACAGCGGGTCCTCGATTCGCGTGACGTGCGTGGCCAGATCGTTGTATCGGATCAGACCGCCGTTGGCCCGACTCCAGGCGTCCAAGTCCCGGGCAATAGGCCCCCGATAGAAGCAGTCGGCCACGCGACGCAGCCCTCGGCGTCGGTCGTCGGTCGAGGTCTTTTCCGCCTCGACGAGTCGCCGCACGGTCTTCGCCAGATTCGCGTGCCAGTCTTTCTTGTGCCGGTCGAGGATCGCGAGCATTGGCTGGGCCAGTTCGGTGAACGTCATCGTGCCATAGCGATCCAGCGACGTGAGATAAGCGTCCAACGCGCCGGGTACGGCCGCGGTGGTCGGATCGTTGCCGCCGGGAATCCGACCGTTCTTGTGTTGCTTGAAGTAGTCGACCGTGGCCAGTCGGGGCGCCGCGCCCTGTCCGGAAATGACCTCGACCACGTCGCGCCGGGCATCGTAGACGATGATCGGTACTTCGCCGCCAAAACAAAAATTGGTCGCGTCGGTCACCGAGAGCACCAGCATGGCGGCCACGGCCGCGTCCACCGCATTGCCACCGCCCTGAAGCTCTTCCAAGGCCGCATCGGCCGCCTCCGCGCTCCCGGCCACGACCGCGCCGTGGTCGCCCGCCGCCTTCCAGAAGTCCGACGACGGCTGCTGGGCCGATCCGGCGCTGGGTAGGAGTGCTACGGTCAACGACAGGGCTACGGCGAGGTGAGCGACTCGGAGCATGGGAGCGACTCCTTCGGGTGTGCGTTGAATGGGCGACACCGTAGGGTGCGTCTGGACGCACCATGGACTGCCATTCAACTTCTGATTTCAAGATGGTGCGTCCAGACGCACCCTACGGTGTCGCCCGGCCGCTAAACACGGCGAATGCGATCCGTTTGCTACTCCTTCAGTTCCCGGATCTCGACTTTGCGGTACTGGACGGGATGGCTTTCGGCTTGTAGCGAAATGGTGCCGCCGTAGAGCATCTTATCGCCGTCCTTGATCAGCGCACGGGCGTCGGCGTCCTTTTCGTCCAACTGGGGCTTCGTGTACTCCAGTATGGTTTCGCCGTCGATGATGTGCTTGATCAGCTTGTTGCCGTGCACCTCGACTTCGATCGTGACCCATTGGTCGCCGTGATAGGTCTTCGACGTGGAACTGTTGCAGTGGCGTGTGACGAGCTTTCCGTCTTTGACGAAGTTGGTTCCCGGCGTGCAGAGGTTCCCCGTGGTGCGATCGTCGGTCCCGTTTCCGCCGAGCGTTTGCACCTCGATCGACACGGGGAAGTTTTGGTCCTTGCGCATACTCTCGGGCGACTGGCCGTGGATCATGATGCCGCTGTTGCGCAGTGCCCAGCCCGGTCCGCCGGGTACTTGCTCGCCGACGAACCGATACTCGACGCGTAGCACGTAGTTCGAAAACGGCTTCTCGTAGAAGATGTGGCCGAACTTGCCGTCGAATTTTTCATACTCGTCGAACGAGACGGTCAACAGCCCGTCCTCGACGCGGAACGTGTCGCCGAAATTGTCACCCAACTCATAGCCGGTAATCTTCACTTTCCAGCCGGTCAGGTCCTTGCCGTTGAAAAGCTGGACCCATTCCTCCTTTTCTTCGGCCATTGCCGTCGTGACAGCCACCGCCACAACCAACAGTGCCGTCGTCATGTTTCGCCAAGTCTTCATTTTGGGTACCTCGTGTCAGTGTTTCCGTGGGAGATTCAAGATTGACCGGACAATAACATGCCGGTTGCAATGTCCCCGTTTAGCTGTCGCCGGTACGGCGACTTGGCCGAAAGTGTGCCAGCGTCAAGTCGCCGTGCCGGCGACAGCTAAACGGGGATGTTATTGTTCGGCCGGTCCTTACGATGGTATGGTGTGTCTACTTCTACTTCTTCTTCACGTCCGGAGCGGGCGTGAATTGGATGTCTTGCGACTTGGCGGTCTTCTCGGGCGCAAGGTCCTTGATTCGGATGTTGCGCCAGCGGACCTCGAAGGGGCCCCGGTCGCCGACGCCGTGGACTTGCAGACCGATGAATCCGCACTGCGACGAAGCCTCGTCCGTGAGATCCTCGACCGGCGTGTCGTTGATCCAGGTTTGGATACGCGGCCCGACCGCCAGAATGCGGAAGGTGTTCCACTGATCGTTCTTATACGCGTCCTTGACGTCTCGTTTGGAGCTGAGCCAAC
>JAZFUB010000401.1:0-5475 GCA_036447015.1 Thermoguttaceae bacterium
AAGCTCGGGTCGAACGGATCGGGAAACTTGCCCCAATAGCCTTCGCTGCCCTCGATGTTCTTCGACGTGGCGTGGATCGTCGCCACATAGGCCGTTTTGCGCTCCAGATAGATCTCGGCGTCCGACCAGTTGGCAATCGTGTTCATTCCCCAGCTTCGCAACCGCACGTGACACGACCGGTTGAACTTCGGCTGCCAGTCGTCACCGTACTTGCGCAGCAGATTGGCACCGGTGAAGTTGAACGTTTCGTAGGTCCCCTTGCCCAGGTAATAGCCGTGCGGCGCCCAGGACCCCTTGCCGTAGAACTGCCCGAAGGGCGAATCCTTCGGCGGGAGTTCGGCGAACCAATGCTCGCGATCGGTGATCGGCGTATAGCCGGTCGTTGCCCGAACGCAATCGGCGCCGTGCGACCAGAAGAGTCGCCCGTCCGGATCGACCAGCCACCACTTGCCCTGGTGTTTCTCGACGCGGAACCGCCCGGTCGCATCGAGTTGCGGCCCGACCTGCCATCCGCCGTATCGGTTCCATCCGTCGGGACTGGAATACACTTTCAGATCGGCCGCTTCCGCGGTCTTGTGCGACGCAAACGCTTCGGCCGATTCTGTCTTCCCAGGCCAGGTCTTATGCGTGTACTGCCCGAACCGATCGATCAGCGGAAAGAGCTTCTGCACGTCGATCGCACGCCAATCGCTTGCCTCGCCGCCGGCCCGTAGGTTGGAAATCTCGAACGTGTAGTCAACGGCCGGCTTGTTGACGAAGAACAGCAGTTGCGTCACATTGGCCGGATCGATGCCCGTTCGCTCGTTCCAACCGCCCGGATACCCCCGCATGCCGAACAGTTTTCCTTTCAATTGCTCGGGCATACGTTTGACCAGTGGCACGCGAAGGGTCTGCTTCTCGCCCGGTTCCAATGCGATACGCTCGGTCAAACAGTTCTGCATGCCGTCGGCGCCCGGGTTGTCGACACGGCAGCAAACTTCGACCGCCGTAGAGCCGACGTTCTCGATGTCAACGGCAATGTACCCTTGCGAGGAAAGATCCCAACGACCCTCCGGCGCGACCAGCGTAATGCCGGGCCAGTCGACGCGATGGCCCGTTTCGAGTCGCAAAGCACGGTCGTTTCGACTGAGTCGAACGTCGCGAGCCTCGACCGCGGCGACGTCGAACCTGTCATCGAACCGCAGAAGAGGCGCTTCGGCCACGGCCGTCGAAGTCATGCCACCGACGACGACCGCAAAGCAAACAACGACGCCAAGAACCACGCGCATTGAATAACCGTTCATCGAACACTCCTGTTGTGATACGTCGCAACGAACGTGAAACGAGTCACGTCATTATAGCTGACGGCCATGCCGGTGCATATTGCCCGCTGCGTTGCGATCAGCCCCCCGAGGGCAGCCCGGCTTCGATCAACGCCGCCCGATAATCCTCCGGCGTGTTGACGTTCTTGAGACTACGCAGTTGCGGATCGATCCGGCGAAGTTCCTCGGCCGTCACCCGGCGGGTTGGAACCAGATCGAACAGATCGACGGGCCGTCGTCGGTCGGCGGCCAACAGCGCGTCGACGTGCGGCAACACGGCCATCCGGTAGACGGCCGCCAGCGGTTCATCGTATCCGTCGATATGGGGAACCGCAATCGTGTGGCCGGCCGACATCTCGACCATCCGCCGAACGAATGCCGGCAACAGCAGCGGCGCGTCGCACGTGGTCACGAAGGCCGCCTCGGCCCGATCCGCGATCGCTCGAAGCCCGACGGCCAACCCTTCCAGCGGCCCGCGATCCTCGTGGCGGTCGCGCACCACGTCGACCGATCGCGGCAATTCGGGCAACGCTTGTCCGACGGCCGCCACCACGACCACCGGCTCGACCGCTTCGCCCAACAGGCGGACCATCCGCTGCAACATCGTTTCATCACCAAACGGCAGCGTCGCCTTAGGCCGGCCCATCCGCCGGCTCTTCCCGCCACAAAGGACGATGCCGCCGGCACGAAACACGGCAGCGTTGTCGGTTGATTGCAATGTCATGGAACCTCAAAAGCCTGTTGCAAAAGCACAACACCTTCCAAGCCCACCGGCGGCGTCCGGTGGGACCCGACGAACGATCCCTACTTCCCGAAGCGTGACTGCATGTTGAATCCCATCCCTCCGAGTTCTGCGCGAATGTCGGGCTCAGCCAACAACTCACGGAAAGCAATCACCGCCGGTCGATCCCCTCGCGCTCGCGGAACCACGAAATCGTACCGTTCGTCTTCCAACGGGAGGAAACCCAAGTCGTTATGTTTCGCCACCCACTCGATCGCCACGCCCCAGTCGGCCCGGCCTTGGGCAACGCCCGCCGCCACCGCGTTGTGGCTTTTCGCCTGAACGGGATAGCCCGACGGCTGTGTCCCTTCGAGCAACCGGTCGATGAGGATCCGTGTGCCGCTGCCCTGGTTGCGATTGACCATCACGCAGTCGGCATCGTCCTTCACCGCGGCGATCACTTCAGTTGCGGTGCGCCCCTCGAACCGGGAATCACCGGGGCGGAAGACAACGCCCTGCAACCGGCCGTAGCCTTCGATCAACTCCAACTCGGGCGTCAACAGCGGCACGTTGTATTGGCCCGACTCGGGATCCAGCAGATGCATGCCGGCCAGATCGCACTCGCCGCGCATGGCCGCCTGCAAACCGCCGGTCGATCCGACGGCCATGAACTTCGTCGCAAAGCCCCGCTCTTGCATCTGCCCCAGAAGAAAATCGAGGCCCACGCAGTGACTGCCGATCACGACCAGATCGGCCAGATGCAGTTCGCTGCCGAGCAGTTGCACGACAACGGGCGTGCCCGCCTCGACGATCTCCTCATGCCGGCCGATCGTCACGAATCCGTCGGCCCGGCTGAACGTGGTGACCGACCCCGAGCCTTTGCCCATCGGATAGGCAGCCAGCGACGAAAAAGGTGTCTGACACCTTTTCTCTACCAGGCCGACCAGGAGGTACTCGGTTCGGCCGATCTCGGAGTTGATTTTGACGGCCATTTGGGCTTCGACGGTCGCTCGGGCAGACTCGGTTCGGCCGCCGAGGAGACGGATCACCGGCGCGACGAACTCGTGGAACGTGAAGATTGCCGAGGTGGGGAAGCCGGGTAGGATCACGACCGGCTTGCCGCGATGGCCGGCCAGGCAGATCGGTTTGCCCGGCTTCAGTGCGACGCCATGTGCAACAATGCCCGGCTCCGACAGTTCGCTCACGGCATGGTACGACAGATCGCCGGCCCCCTTGCTCGTGCCGCCGGAAAGCAATACGACGTCGGCCGTTTGCAGCGCTTTCTGCAGAGACGTACGCAGTTGGTCGAGGTCGTCGCGCACGATGCCCAGGAAGAGAGGTTCGCCGCCCAGTTCGCGGACGGCGTCGGCCAGGATCCGTGCGTTGCTGTCGTAGATCAGACCGGGCCGCATCGGGCTGCCCGGCTCGATGATTTCGTCGCCGGTCGAGATGATCGCGACCGTCGGACGCCGCCAGACGCAGACGCGATCCACACCGATGGCCGCCAGCACGCCGGTGTCTCGACTGTCGAGCGGTTGGCCGCGGCGCAGCACCGTTTCGCCCGCCGCGACGTCGCTGGCGGCAAACGAGACTCCGAACCCGGGCGTGACGGCCTTGGTGACGCGGATCCTCGGCGAAGGGCCCTCGTCGGAAGGTTCGGTGTGTTCGACCATCATCACGGCGTCGGCACCGCGGGGAAGCATGCCGCCGGTCGCGATCTCCATGGCCGTCCCCGGCGTCACCTGGCCGCTGGGCACCACGCCGGTTGCCAGCACTTCGTCCAACAGTTCCAGCGACCGGGCGTCTTCCTCCCGGGCACCGTACGTGTCGGCCGCCCGGACCGCATAGCCGTCGTAGTTCGACCGATCGAACGAAGGCACGTCGACCCGCGCGACGACGTCCTCGGCCAGAATGCGTCCCAGCGCATCGTCCAGTGCGACTTCTTCCGCACCGAGCGGCTTCAGATCGATCGCCTCGCGAAACCGGCGCTCGGCTTCGTCGCGGTCAATCACGTTGAGGAATTGTTGTTGCGACATGGCTTAATCATACAAATACATTTCCACTTCGCTACCCGGCGGATAGCCTTCGCTGTCGGCCGGGACCAGCACGAAGCCGTCGGCTCGGGTTGTCGACGAGAGGACCGAGGCGCCGCCGATCGCCAGCGGTTCGGCCCGATCGTCGACCAGGCGGACACGCATGTAGTCGAGCCGTCCGACGGTCGAGACGATCTTTCGCAAAAGCGGCACGACGACCCGCCGATAGGGCCAATCGGGCGAACGGCCGCCGAGTACTCGAATCGCTCGGCCTGCGAAGAAATCGTACGCACAAAGGCAAGAGACCGGATTGCCCGGCAAAAGGAACACGAGCCGCGTGTCGAGCGTGCCCATGCCGGTGGGGCTGCTCGGTCGCATGGCGATGCCGTGGATCGCCAGTTGGCCCTGTTCTCGCAGCAACATCGGCGCATGATCCTCTTGGCCTACGCTCGAACCGCCGGAGACCAACACGACGTCGGCTTCGGTGCGCATGGCGTCGAGGATCGCCTCGGGCGTATCGTTGACGATGCCCCGGTTGAGGACCGTGCCGCCGTCTCGGGCGACCAAAGCCGCAAGCATCGGGCCGTTGGAATCGGCGATCCGGCAGCCCTCGGGCCGCGAGCCGGCCGGCAGCAGTTCGTTGCCCGTGACCACGATCCGCACCCGTGGGCGCCGCACGACCGGCACCCGGCCCTCTCCGATCGAAGCCAGCACGCCGATGTCTTGTGGCCGCAGTACACGACATTCCGGCAGCACGGTCGTTCCCACGCGGATATCTTCACCGATCCGGCCGACGTGTTTGCCGGGCGAGACGTCGCCTTGGGCGAGGATCCGATCGGCCTGGATTTCGACCACTTCGACCGGCAGCACGGCATCGGCACCCTCGGGGATCGGCGCGCCGGTCATGATCCGCACGGCGTTGCCCACGTCGACCTGTCCCTCGAAAGGCTTGCCCGGCAACGATTGGCCGATCACGCTAAGCGACAACCGGTTGTAGGCCGATGCGCCCATGGTATCGGCGGCCCGAACGGCGAACCCGTCCATCATCGAGCGGTCGAACGACGGCACGTCGACCGTGCTGGTCACCTCGCGGGAGAGCACCCGACCGGCCGCTTCGTCCAGCGAGACAGTTTCCTCGGGCAACCGCTGCGTCTGCTCGTCGAGCCACGTCAGCGCATCCTCGACCGTGGTTCGGCCGGCAAAGCCTCGCATGCGAACATCGGTGGGTTGAGAAGGCTCGGGCATATCTTCGAGATCCTGCGGAAGAAAGATCCAACACAGCATTATACCAGTTGGCACGCAGGAGCCTACCCGGGCTGGATGCCGACGCCACAAGCACATTCCAAGCCCACCGGCGGCGACCGGGGGGACTCCTCACACCCACAAGGTCGGTGCCCCCCGGCGCCGCCGGGGGGCGTGG
>JAZFUB010000402.1:0-4619 GCA_036447015.1 Thermoguttaceae bacterium
CTGGGGATCGAGTACCTGGGCCATCAGAACGACGTGCTGTCACGTTGCGGACACATGAAGCTCTTCAGCAAGGGGCATTCTCGGCGGATGAACAACGCGATCTGCGGCGAAACGGGTAACGAGAAGATCACGCTGGGCGACTATCGCTATACGACGGGCCACACTAAGAACCGTCGTCACCATTCGCAGACGGTCTGCGTCCTGCAAAGCGACCGGCTCAACGTCCCCCACTGTTTCCTTCGCCCCGAGGTCGCTTTCTTCGATTCGATCGGGTCGCTGCTCGGCGGCCAGGACATCGACTTTGCCGACGACCCGGCCTTCTCGGGTGCCTACGTCTTGCAGGGAGATAGCGAGGTCGTGGTTCGCGAGTTCTTCGACGCCGACATCCGAGCCTGGTTCGCTGAGCGCCGGGGTCGCGGTTTCCACGTCGAATTTCGAGGCGACACGCTCGTCTTTCACACCGGCAAGAGCCGCGAACCCGACGAGGCCAAGCAACTCATGCAGCAGGCCCTCGAGATCCTGAACGTGCTGGCGAAAGGGTAGACGAATGCCGGAGACTCAACGAACCGTGCGTCTGAAGTGGCTGATCGTCGTACACGTGGCATTGGGCGCGTGCCTGATGGCCGGTCGGCTTATCCCGCCGGACATCCGATTCTTGCCGTTGCTTTGGGCACTGTTTTCCGTCCCAATCGCCCAGTTGATGTTGCTCTCCTTTTGGGCCGGGCTCGGAGGTGGCCGGGGCATGCGGCGTCTGCTGGGCACCTTGCTTGGAGTTGCCTACCTGACTGCGTGGCGGACGGTCTATCAAATGTTTTTGCAGAATTCCGGTGGGACGACTTTCCTCGACCTATTCGTCATGACATACGCAATGTACCTGGGATGCACGGTCTTCTTTGCCGGGGTCTTCCTTGGCATTCGTCGTTGGAAGGCCGAACTGCGGCAGGTTCCCGAGGTCGCAACGGCGACTCCGCCGGCGCGTTTTCAGTACTCGTTGCTCTCGTTATTGCTGATCATCACGGTCGCATCCGTCATTTTCAGCGAAATCAGTAGCATACGGACAGCGCGCGGCGACGGCGATCCCGGAGCCGGAATGTTCGTCGGCATGTTGCTGTTCCTGACCATTGGCCTGGTCAATCTCCTTTGTGCCGTGTGGGCCGCACTGGGTGTCGGTCATGTCGGCTTGCGAGTCTCCTTGGTGTTGCTGGTCGCACTGATGTTGGGAATCGCACAGTCGCTCGCTATGTCACATGATAGGATAGCGATTTGGCTGCCGCTCGCGTCGGCTTTCGCCATGGCCGTCGTCCCCACCGCAGTCGTCGTCGTGTCGTTGTTGGTCGTCCGATCGTGCGGCTACCGATTGGTTCCCAAGAGCATCGCTGCCGGTCCGTAGGGGTGTGTCTCGACGCACCGTGGATTGTGACTTGGCTTGATCGGATGGTGCGTCGAGACACACTCTACGACTGAAAACACGCCGGGCAAGCCCGGCCGCTAAACGGCGATGGCGTACCCAACAGTGGGTGGAGCAGGGCCATCTGGGTGAAAAAACGTCGGCGGGCATTTACAAGTGCGAAAAGGGTGGCTACACTCCATATTGTGATAGAATGGCCCTAGATATCATCCATCTGGAGCGGTTGGAAGAACAATTCGGCGAGCGGTTCTCGTCGTGCAGGCTTTTTCGAGAGAGAAAAGGAGCCCGATAATGGCAGCGGACGGTGCGAAAAAGGACGGCGCGCGAAAAGACTTCGAAGCGACCAAGCAGATGCGGGCCGTGATGTTCAAGTATTTTACGGATCTTGCCGCTGGGCCGGAAAACGGCAAGAAGACGGCCTGGTGTACCAGCGTCGGGCCGGCCGAGCTGCTCCATGCGTTGGGTTTCAACGTCTACTTTCCCGAGAACCACGGCGCGATGCTCGGTGCGAGCCGCATGGCCACCGACCTGATCCCGTTGGCCAATGCACGCGGTTTCTCGCCCGACATCTGCTCCTATCTGACCAGCGACATCGGCTCGCACCTGAAAGGCGAATCGCCGCTGCAAAAGATGAAGATCGACGGACCGCCGAAGGCCGACGTCCTGGTCTTCAACACGAACCAATGCCGCGACGTGAAAGATTGGTTCCAGTTCTACGCCCGCGAGTGGGACGTACCGTGCATCGGCATCCACACGCCCCGAGCGATCAGCGAGTTGAGCGACCCGATCATCGACGACATTGCCCGTCAGACCGAAGCGTTGGTCGAACCGCTCGAAGCCGTGGCCGGCGTGAAGCTCGACATCGACCGGCTTCGCGAGGTGATCGACCTTTCCAAACAGGTCACCGAGCTATGGAAGCAAGTGCTCGAGTCGGCGGCGGCCGTACCCTCGCCGCTGACCTTCTTCGACGGAACGATCCAGATGGGCCCGGCCGTCGTGTTGCGTGGCACGCAGGTGGCGATCGACTACTACGAGATCCTGGTCGCCGAACTGAAGCAGCGTGTGGCCGACGGCATCGGGGCCGTACCCGACGAGCAGTTCCGGATCTATTGGGAAGGGATGCCCGTCTGGGGGAAGCTGAAGGATCTTTCCATCCAGTTCGCCGAATTGAAGACGTGCGTGGCCGGATCGACCTATTGCAGCAGTTGGATCTTCGACGCCCTGGATCCGGCCGATCCGTTTCGGAGCATGGCCCGGGCCTACTCGAGCATCTTCATCTGCCGCAGCGAAGACTACAAGGAAAAATACATCGAAGAGATGGTCGAAAGATACAAGGTCGACGGCATCCTCTTCCACGATTCGAAGACGTGTCCGAACAATTCGAACTGCCGCTATGAAATGCCGCAGCGGTTGCAGAAGAAACTCGGCAAGCCGTACCTGATCATCAACGGCGACCTGAACGACATGCGGCTCTACAGCGAAGAGCAAACCCGCACGAACATCGAAGCATTCGCCGAGCAGCTTGCCGAGGCATAAGGATGGACGTTTACTGTGGCATCGACATCGGCGCATCGGCCGCCAAACTCGTGTTGATCGGGCCGGCCGCTGAGGTGCTGGCCAGAGCGATGCGTCGCTCGGGGACGAACTACGCCGAGACGGCCGAGGCGTGTCTCGACGACGCGTTGACCACTGCGGGTGTCGACCGGCAGCAGATTGCCCATACGGTGTCGACCGGCTACGGTCGCAACAATGTGCCCCGGGTCGACGGCACGATGACCGAAATCGCATGCCACGGCAAAGGGGCGTTTCATCATTGCCAAAAGACGATCACGGTTATCGACATCGGCGCCCAGGACAACAAGATCATTCACCTTGATGAGACGGGCCGCCGCACCAGTTTCAAGATGAACCGCAAGTGCTCGGCCGGCACCGGTGCGTTCGTCGAGGAGATCGCCTACCGGCTGAACCTCCCGATCGAGGAGCTCAACGGTTTGGCCCAGCGATCGACCGAGGAGGTTTCGTTGGGCAGTTTTTGCACGGTCTTCGCCGCGACGGAGATCCTCGAAAAGATTCGTGCCGGCGAGAAGGTCGAAGATATCGTCAAGGGGGCGTTTCGCTCCGTCGCGAAGCGTGTGTTCGAGATGGACGCGATCGGCGACACGCTCGTGTTGACCGGCGGCGTTGTCGCACACAACCCTATCCTGATACAATTGATCGAAGAAACGTTCGCCGTCGAGTCGATCGTGCCGCCGAACCCGCAGTACGTCGGCGCGTTCGGAGCGGCACTCTTCGCAAGACAGAACGCCAACAAGGAGAACCGACCGTGATAATCAAAGATCCGCCGATCCGGGTGACCGACGAGCTATGGATGCTCGGGTCGAACGAATATCCGTTATACCTGTTCAAAGGCCACACGATCTTCGAAGGGGGCGTCGGTTCGATGGGTCCGTTGCTGGCCGAGCAGATGGAATCGCTGGGCCTCGACACGGCCGGCGTGCGGCGCGTGGTCATCCCCCACGCCCATCCCGACCACGTGATGGCCGTGCCCGGGCTTCGAGGGATGTTTCCCCAGGCCACGGTCGTCGCATCCGCGATCGCCGCCAAAACGCTCTCGATCGACAAGGCTATCGGGTTCTTCTGCAAGGTCGACGGCGCACTGACCGCGTCGCTGACCAAGTGCGGAACGATCACCGAAAAGCACCATCCCAAACCGCTCGAGGAAATGAAGATCGACATCGACGAAATCGTCGGCGAAGGCGACACCATCGATGTCGACGGCACACTGTTTCAGGTGCTGTCAACTCCCGGCCACAGCGATTGCAGCCTGAGTTTCTTCGAGCCGGAAGAGAAGCTTCTCTTCATTTCCGACGCCACCGGGTACTACATGCACGAGCACGGTTGCTGGTGGGTGAATTACTTCGGCGATTACCAGGCCTACCTCGACTCGATGCGGCGTCTGGCCGGCCTCGGCGCCGAAATCCTCTGCCTGGGCCACCTGGCCGCCATCAAGGGGGCCGACGACATCAAGCAGTATTTCACCGACGCAATCGCAGTCACCCAGCAGTGCCATCAGCGCATCGTCGAGGAGGTCAAGGCGGGCAAGTCCGGGCGGCAGATCGCCGAAGAACTCGGCTCGGAAGTCTTCGAGAAGACCCAACTGATGCCGCTGGAGTTTCTGCAGAAGAATTGTTCGCTGTTGGTGAAACTCTCC
>JAZFUB010000403.1:0-5504 GCA_036447015.1 Thermoguttaceae bacterium
AGCACTATTCGTGCCGACTCGCTCGATCGCGGTAAGGCTTGCGGTGGAACGGCTTCTGCAATGCGGCGACACAGATTTCCTGCCGATTGTGGGCCAGTTGCCTCGCACGCGTGAGGTTGAAGCCCCATCCTCGTACGCGGGCAAGCAACTCCGGCACCGAATCGGCCATGTTCCAATCGGAGAGTTTGAGGGTCAAGAGCATGCCGCGAACGTTCGTCTGCGGGTAAGTGACGATCGCTTCGATCGTGTCGAGCGTGTAGTCCGGTGCGACGATCATGTCGGCCGTTAGCCAGCGGATCTTACGAAACTCGCGCCGCTGAACTTGTGTCACCCGACGTCGAATGTGTGTGAAGTTCGGGTGATTCAGGATCGTCGGATGCATCTCGGCCGGATCGATTCCGGTAACGATCAACCCTCGGTCCAATAGGGACTGACTGGCACCCCCCGGCGCACTGCCGATCTCCGCACATCGGGCCCCGGGAGCGATCGGCAGCCCAGACCATCGCAAGGCTTCCTCCATTTTCAGCCATGCCCGACTGACAGCCGTCGGCGGCAGGGTCAACGACATAATGCCGCCGGGCCAACGTGAATTGACCGACTTGACCCTATGGGTGCCGATCCACCACTGGTCGGGCTCGACCAGGACGCAATCGAGCACATACCGGCCGTGCCGGGCCGGAGCCTCCGCGATGCCGCCAAGCTTTTCCGCAGTCGGGAGCGGACAGTGTCGGCGGATCGCCTCGTGGGCCTCGACCGATGCGGCCGTGATCGACGGCTCGAACCCATGTTCCCCGGGCACCGCCCGATCGCGCTCCCAAACGTGGATCGCATGCACCGGACGATCGCCGAACACCTCCCAGGCGCTTCTTGCCCGATGGTCCAAGTCACCGCCAACGGCCTTGCCCAACGAGAACCCCAGCGTTCGAGCGAAGACCAGGTTCGGGTCGAAATCGTCTGGAAGCGGGTGGTTCTCGGGAATTTTGAACGTCAGGAACCCCGGCCGGGAAAAAGCGAAGCGGAACTCCGGCAGGCGGCGTGACAGTTCACCTTTGACGGCCTGCTCGGCACCAAATTGACAGGTGATGAAAAGGAATCGGTGATGTTCGGACATGGGGGGGGTGGCTACGTGGTGGGTTGTCGATCACACACCAGTCTAGCCGAACGGCAGCGACATGTAATTGGGGTCGCCTTTCCAGCATACGGGAAAAAACGTATACTACCAGTTGTCCCCGCCCTCAATTCGACGACTTCCGACGGACGGCCTTGAGTGTGGAAGTCGTAACCCTTTTCCAGACAGTAGTTTGCAAGATATGAGCTATCAAGACAACTCAGACCATTGGGACCTGCTTTCCTCCGAGCTGGGCACAGATCCTCCCGCCGAAAAGCCGAAGGAAGCCCCGAAGCCGAAGAAGGCCGAGTGGCCGGAGAAAGCCGAGCAGCCGAAGGAAGAGCCCCAACCGGTTGCCGAACAACCCGAACCGGAGCCGAAACCTGAACCGCCGAAGCCTGAACCGCCGAAGCCTGCGCCGCCGCAAGCCGGGCCGTCGGACACGGCCGGTTGGGACGCCTTGGCCGGTGAATTGGGCATTGAGGCTCGACCGGAGGCCGCGCAGTCTCAGCCCGCCAAGACGGTTCAGGAGAAACCTGCACCCCGGGCAAGGAAAAGACCGCCCCGCTCGGAAAAATCTCCGAAGGAGACGTCATCCGGGACCACCGACGAGCCATTCGGTGGGATCGACGAGTTGCTCGGCCTGCCCGAGGTCGAACCGCCCAAAGAGAGAGCAGCCGACGTTCAGCAACCCCCCGACGATGCTCCAGCGAAACCGGACACGCCGGCACCGTCATCGCGGGCTGTGTCATCACGGCCGCGAGTGTCATCAGAAACTCCATCGACGACGCGGCCCTCAAGCGATGCATTTGGGGCCGACCTGTTCGACGAGCCTGTCGAGGTATCGCAAGAGTCGCAAGTTGCCGGTAAAGAAGTGGAAAAGGACTCTACAGAGTCGGAAGAAGAAAGAAAGCCCACTCGACGGCGGCGCAAACGTCGTCGCCGTACCCGCGAGACCACGGAAACCGTCGCTGAGGAGGTCGCCACCGAACCGGCCGAAGCTCCTGAGCCCGCCGAAGTCTTCGAGACCTCCGAACCCACGGAGTCGGAAGTCGCAATCGCTGACATGCTCGGCGAGGCGGCGGCCGTGCTGGCTGAAGAATCCAACGGCCTGGGGTCCGACAGCGTCGAGGAGGAGACGGACAAGGAGCGTCCGAAACGGCGACGCAAGCGTCGTGGGGGGGCAAGACGGAGGAAAAAGGGCACCGAGGGTGACAAGACCGTCGATGACAAGACCGAACCGACGATCGAGCCGTCCGCGGACGATGCCAAAGCGGACGAGAGCCCCATGGATTCGAAGCCGGGTCGACCGTCGAGAAAACGCTCCAGCGCGAAGGAATCCGGCGATGAAGAATCCGGCGATGAAGAATTCGACGGAGAAGAATCCGAGATGGACTTGATGTCGGCCAAACCGTCGCATCGTGGTATCCCGACCTGGGAGGAAGCCATCGGCATGATCGTTTCGGCGAACATGGATAGCCGGGCAAAGAAGGGCCGGGGAACGCCTCGTGGTCAGTCGACGAGCAGAGGCAGAACGGGCGCCAAGACCCAAACATCGGGTAGGGCCCAGACATCAGGTAAGGCCCAGACGTCGGGTAGAGGACGTTCGGCGGGAAGGAAGTCGTCGAGAAAGAGGGGCTGAGTTCAGCCACGTTTGCGTAACCATCGCCCCGTAATATGGCAGGTATCGCCAAGCCCACTACCACGTCCGGCCGATTGTTCGAATTGGTCGGATGTTTGCAGCGGCAGGAGGGTTTCGACAAGGTCGTCGAGAGCCTGAAATCGGGCCATGCGGCGACACTCGACGGAGCCTGGGGCTCTTCGTGCGCGCTCTGTGCCGCGGCCCTGGCCGCTGATGCCCCGGCACCGCTGGTGATCGTCTGTCCGCAGATCGACGACATCGACCGCTTCGTCGACGACTTGGCACTGTTTTGGGAACCCGCGGCCCAGCGGTTCCCCGCCTGGGAGTCGTTGCCCAGCGAACGGGTCATCCACGACGAAGTCTTCGGCGATCGGGTTCGGTTGCTGAAACTGCTGCTGGGCGACGATCCGCCGAAGGTGATCGTCACGAGCATCCAAAGCATTCTGCAACCGGTGCCAAGCCGCGAGGCGCTCGCGCGGCAGACCCGTCGCCTTCAGGTCGACACCGAGATGCCCGTTGAAGAGTTGGCCAAGTGGCTGGTCGAAAACGGGTTTCACGGGACGTCGGCCGTCGAGCTGCCCGGCGAGTTCTCCATGCGAGGCGGCATCCTCGACATCTTCGCCCCCGACTGGTTCGACCCGGTTCGCGTGGAGTTGTTCGGCGACCGGATCGAGTCGATTCGCCGGTTCGAGGTCTCCACGCAACGAAGCCTGGCGACGCTCGACGCCGTGGAG
Organism: Thermoguttaceae bacterium; assembly: GCA_036447015.1. Lineage (GTDB taxonomy): Bacteria > Planctomycetota > Planctomycetia > Pirellulales > Thermoguttaceae > JAZFUB01. The sequence goes on from JAZFUB010000403.1 coordinate 3,485, forward strand.
GTGACGATTCTGGAACCCAATTTCGAGGATCGGGGGCACCTGACCGACTTTCTTCCGCCGCATAGCTGGTTCCTGCTGGTCGAGCCGGGCGAATTGGAGCAACAGGGACGTGACTACCTACAGCGTCTGGAGCGGCCACAGGTCTTCCACAGCGTCACGACCGCCATGGAGCAGGTGCTGCGATTCCCCTCGGTGACTGCCTCGGCGGTGGCCGCCGGGTCGCTGGAAACGACCTGCCAATTGAACATCGAATCGGTCGAGCGATTCAGCGGCGATATCAACAAGATTCGCGACGAATTGGATCAGGCCGGCGCGGGACAGGAAGTGTTCATCGCTTGTCAGACCGAGGCCGAGGTCGCTCGGTTGGCCGAACTCTTCGGCGCGACGCAGTTGAGCTGCGAAGGCAAACTCCACTTCCCGGTCGGTTCGCTGTGCAATGGATTCCGACTCGTCGTCGACCGCATCGTCCTGCTAAGCAGCAGCGAACTGTTTCGCCGCGTCGACATAAAACGTCCCGTTCGGCGTCACCTGGGCCGAGCGATCGACAGTTTCGTCGAGCTGCGCGAGGGCGATTTGGTCGTCCACGTCACGCACGGCATTGCCCGATATCGTGGGCTGAAGCTGTTGGAGAAGTCGGGCCAGGTCGAAGAACATCTGGAGTTGGAATTTCACGGCCGGACCAAGATCTATGTTCCGATTTCGAAGATCGGCCTGGTGCAGAAGTACGTCGGCGGATCGAAGAGCCGCCCCCATCTCGCAAAGATCGGCGGCCGGACCTGGGTGCGGCAAAAGGAGAAGGTTCAGCAGGCCGTCACCGATATGGCGGCCGATATGCTCGAGTTGCAGGCCGCCCGGGCCGGTCGGCCGGGAATCCGCTTTGCGGTGGAGACCGAGTGGCAACGCGAGTTCGATGCGTCGTTTCCGTATCAGGAAACCGACGACCAACTGGTGACGATCGACGCGATCAAGGCCGACATGGCCCGGCCCCGGCCGATGGATCGGTTGATGTGCGGCGACGTCGGCTATGGCAAGACCGAGGTCGCGATGCGGGCGGCGTTCAAGGCGGTCGACGCGGGCTACCAGGTGGCCGTGCTCGTACCCACGACGATCCTTGCCGAACAGCACCATCGAACCTTCAACGAGCGCATGGCGGAGTTTCCCTTCGAGATCGTGTCGCTTTCCCGATTCGCGACCCGAAAGCAGCAGGGCCGAATCATCGAGCAATTGGCCGACGGATCGGTCGACATCGTGATCGGAACGCATCGGCTGGCACAGAAGGACGTAAGGTTCCATAACCTGGGGCTGGTGGTGATCGACGAGGAGCAGCGGTTCGGCGTCGAGGTGAAGGAGCGGCTGAAGGCCTATCGGCAAACGGTCGACGTGCTGACGATGACGGCCACACCCATTCCGCGAACCCTGCACATGGGACTTCTCGGGCTGCGCGACATCTCGAACTTGGAGACGCCGCCCGAGGATCGCGTGCCGATCGAAACCCGCGTGACGCGATTCAACGCGGAGATGATCCGCCACGCCGTCATGCGAGAGCTCAGCCGCGACGGGCAGATTTTCTTCGTCCACAACCGCGTGCAGGACATCGAGAAGGTGGCCACCCGACTGCGACAGATCGTGCCCGAGGCCCGACTAGCCGTTGCCCACGGCCAAATGCGCGAGGGTACGTTGGAACGCGTGATGCTCGATTTCGTCCATCACCGTTTCGACCTCTTGCTGGCCACGACGATCGTCGAGAGCGGGCTGGATATTCCCAACGCCAACACGATGTTCATCGACGAGGCCGACCGCTACGGACTGGCCGACCTGCACCAACTGCGAGGCCGGGTCGGTCGCTACAAGCATCGGGCCTATTGCTACCTGTTGATCGACCCATTGAAGAACCTCACGCCGACCGCGGCCAAGCGGCTCCGCGCGATCGAAGAGTTTTCGAACATGGGGGCCGGCTTCGCCATTGCCATGCGCGATCTGGAGATTCGCGGGGCGGGAAATATCCTGGGGACCGAGCAGA
>JAZFUB010000404.1:0-9476 GCA_036447015.1 Thermoguttaceae bacterium
CTCATAGCCAAATAGGGAAGTAATTCCTGTACGAGTTCTAAGCGAGTTGCTTGGGCCGATTGTTTTTATTCGCGTTCATTTTTTGGAAGATAGGGTGGCTCGCAGGGTGTCGACGATACGGTTGGCGGCAACCAGTGCGGGACTTTCGGCGGGCAGCGTGAAAACGCTCTCGCCGACGGCTCCCGCTCGCTCGACGTTGTCGTCCTGCGGCACGTCGATCAGCCGCGGGACGTCCAGTTCGGCCAATCCGGCCATCACCGGCTCGGGAATCCCGTCGGGCCCGACACGTGTGACGACGACCGCGCGGTGGGCGATATTGACCGGCAACTTGCGCGACAGCGTCATGATCCGTTTGACCGCCCGAAACGACGGCAACGTCGGATTCATCACGCCGATCAAGACATCGACGTCGTTGGTCGTGCGTCGCGAGAGATGCTCCATGCCCGCCTCGTTGTCGAGCACAATCGCGTCGTAGTTGCCTGCCAGATCGTCGAGCGATTTGCGCAGCAGCGTGTTGACGTAGCAATAGCAACGCGGCCCCTCGGGTTGTCCCATCGTGACCAGGTCGAACCCTTCGGCTTCGGTGATGGCTCGCTGCAGATCGTCTCCGATGGCTCGGGCCCGCCCGACACCGCTGGCCGGCGACCCCTCGCTGCTGGAACCTTTCTCGCGAATGTCGGCCAGCAGCATGCCCTGCTCGACACCCAGCGCGTCGGCCAAGGTGGAGTTGGGGTCGGCGTCCACGGCAAGGATCGGGCGGATGTCCGACTCGCGGAACGTCCGCACCAACAGGGCCGACAGGGTCGTCTTGCCCGTGCCTCCCTTGCCGGCGATTGCGATCGATATTTTCAAGGTCGGGTGTCCTCTTCGTGTAGGTATTACAGCGTCGCCGTGCCGGCGACGGCTAAACGTTTTGGGCTATTCTGGTTTTCTTGATTTCGCTTCCAGCCGCTCGACCACTGTTGGGAAACGGGTTGGGTCGGTATGTGGGAGGAAACAGGCCGATGTGAATTTTTCCATGTAGGACGGGTCGACCATCAGTTCCTGGTAGGTGATGCGATCGCGAATCTGCTTGACTTTGTCGAACTGGCTGCGGCTGAGCATCACCATCTTCGTTCCGGCCACCGAACTGTTGCCGATGAACTTGATCTTCTCGACCGGAATGTCGGGCAACAGCCCGATCGTGATGCAACTCGATATATCCAACCGGTTGCCGAATGCGCCGGCGATGTAAACGTTTTGGATGTCGTCGAACGAGAGGCCCAACGACTCGACCAGCGAATGGGCGGCCGCATAGATCGCGGCTTTGGTGCGGATCAGGTTCTCGATGTCGGACTGGCTGATGACCACGTCGCGCTCGCTGCCGGACTCCTTGGCCGAAACGAGGATGAACTCGGGCCGCTCGTCCTCGGCCGACGGTCGGAAGCGGTCCGGTGCCCGATCGACCTGGAGGTTTCCGTTGCGGTCGACAATGCCGGCGAGAAACATCTCGGAGAGCACTTCGATCAAGCCGCTGCCGCAGAGACCCACGGGCGGTGTGTCGTCGATCGTGGTGGCCGAGACGGTCAGATCGTTGCGAAAAATCCGCACGCTGTCGATCGCACCGCTGGTCGCCCGCATGCCGCAGGTCACCGACCCGCCCTCGAACGCGGGGCCGGCCGACGCGGAACACGCGATCGTGAAATCCTTGTTCCCCAGTACGACTTCGCCGTTGGTGCCCATGTCGAGCAGCAGCGAGACCTCGTCGGACTCGAGCATACCGGAGACGAGCACGCCGGCCGTAACGTCGCCGCCGACGTAGCTGCCGACCATGGGCATCGTGTAGACGACGCCTCTGGGATGAATTCGCAGCCCGATTTCGGCCGCCCGAAGCGGCGGTGGGTCGGTCGCCACCGGCACGTAGGGCGACAGGCGAATCAGGTCGGCTTCGAGCCCCAGGAAGAAATGCAGCATCGTCGTGTTCCCGGCCGCCACCAGGCAGTAGATATCGCCTCGGCCGACCTGGGCACGCTGAACCAGATCGTCGATCAACGTCTCGACGTCGCGAATGATCGCCCGATGCAGCGCTTCGGCGCCGCCGGACTGCCGGCAGTGGTTGATGCGGTTGATCACATCGGCGCCGTAGCTGATCTGGGAGTTGTACTTCGCCGCCGCCTCGCGAGTGATGCCGGTGGTCAGATCGACCAGGTGACCGACCACGGTCGTCGTGCCGACGTCGAGCGCCAGGCCGAAGAGCCGGTCCGACGTATCACCCTGTTCGACGCAGAGCACTTCGTTCACGTCGTTGCGAAGTCCCACGACTGCCGTCACCCGACCGTTCCACTTCCACTTCCACGACGTGCGTCGCGCTTCATGGTCGCGCAGCATCCGGGGCAGGTCTTGGACGATCTTCAGCCCCATCTGCAGCGACCCGGGCCGGCGCTTCGACACCTCGTCGAGCAGCCGTTCCTGGTCGCCGCGCGGATCGTCGATGGTCGGCTCGGGCAGTTCCATGGCGAACTTTTCGACGATCGGCGACAGTTCGGACGGAGGGCACTCGGCGCCGCGATGGGCGAAGTCGCGGAACCGTTCGCTATCGTGGCCGATCCCTTGATAGCCACCCAGTCGCGACTCGGGCGGCACTTCGACCACCAGATCGCTACGCGGCTCGACCTGACAGGCGAGCACGTAACCGCGCCGGATTTCGTCACGCGTGAGGAACTCGGTCGACTCGCCCTCGACTTCGCCTTCGCGAACGATGATGCGACACTTGCCGCAAATCCCTTCGGCGCCGCAGATGGCCCCGACGTAGACGTTCGCCTGCCGAGCGGCCTCGAGGAGCGTTTTGCCCTCCTCGACCGTCGTTTCGTGTCCCTCGGGCAGGAAGCGAACGTGGAAACTGAGCACGGCAATAGCACCTTCTCGTAACGGTTGGTCAACGGGCGGTTACGCTTTCCATTGGTTCTTCAGATAGCTCGGCAATCCCGAGGCTTCCTTCGGGCCGATCAGCACGGACCAGCCCGACTCGTCTTCGACGCCGGCGGAGAGCACGGCCACGAAACCGGGGATCACCACTTTGCGATGCCCGATCTTGTCCTCGATGCCCGACTGTTTGATCGCCTTGGTGATCGTCTCGGGGTTGAATTTGTCCGAAGCCCAAGCCGTGAGCACGGAAGTTCCCTCGGTATCGACGGCGAAGATATAGGCCGGCACTCGGCTGGCCTCGACCTCGCCTTCGACCGAGAAATAGCTCAGCGAGAAGTTGGTCGTCACCAGCACGGGCGACATGTCGGTCACTTCGCCCACCTCGTACAACTTCGGCTCGACGGCGACCGGTTTCTGCGGGTCGGTGTAGATGTCTTGGCGAGCCGCCATCACGCAGAGCAATTGCCAGGTCTGGTCGGCGTCGGTCACGGCGATGCCCGCGTACTTGGCAAGCAGGGTCCCCGCTTCGACGGTCTGCATCGTCGGATCGTCGGCCGTGGTGAAAGCGATCGTCGGGTAGCCCAACGGGCGGAAAGTCTTCAGCGACAGTCGGCGGATCTTGGTCAGTGCCTCGACGGTCGCCTTCAGCGTTCGGGTGCCCGGGTCGAGCACGATCTGCTCGACGCCGGCGGCCTTGATCTTTTCGGTCAACTCGGCCAGGGATTCGACACCGTCGGCTCGGACGGCCAGGGGGCAACTCTCGTCCTTGGCGACGGCGGCGGCCGCTTCCGCTTCGCCGGGGTCGGCAATGTAGAGCAACGGCCGTTCGCTGGAGAGATCGGCCACGGCCTTCTTCAGATTGGCCGCTTTGGCCGACATCAAGACCAGCGACAGGCCCGACTTCTCGGCGACGGTCTTCGCCACGGCGGCGAACTTGGCCGCGTCGCCCGACTCGTTGTCGACGGCAACCAGGTTCACACCGACCTTCGTGCCGACCCGCTCGAACTGGAGCTTGCCGATTGCTTCGAGCTTGGCGGCCAACGCGGCCTCGTCGAGCGTATCGGAGACGCGAATGGCCAAGGCCGTGGGTCGGTGAAACTTCTCTTCGTGCCGGAACAACTGCGTCTCGTTGCCGATCTTCACTTCCTTCTCGCCCGTGCCGATCACGACCAACTGGATCGGAGGCCGCGACGCCGACTCCAGTGCGGCCTTTGCCTCGGGAGTGACGTGCGGGCATTTCTCCAACGAGATCTGCTTGGTGGCGATCTTCATGGCGAAGGCCAGGCAAGTGGGGATCCCGCAGTCGCGGCAATTCGTTTTCGGCAGTTGTTTGTAGATCTCAAGGCCAGTAAGAGCCATGGCTCCTCCTTCGTGAGTTGTCCAATATGTCTAAGGCTTGCAACGACGCGTGAGGTCGTTGCGTACCCTATCTTTCACTCGTTCCACTAAAACATTGGATCCATCGCCACGGCCGGATGGCCGGATTTCTCGAGGAAGGCCGCCACTTCTTCTTCGGTCAGGGCGTCTTCCTCGGTCGCAATTTTGTCCAGGAGATCGGGCGCGTCAAGCCGCTTTGCCTCGGTGAGCATCTTCTCTCGAATGTCTTCTTTCAGGGACTTGGGCATCCAGACAAGCCGCTTCAGACCGCCGTCGGCCGCGAGAAACTTGGGGCTGGTGATATACAATCGCCCGACGCCGATGAAACCGGGGGTCTGCGCGCCGCCGCCGGCAACCGAAGCCAGGTCGCCGAACGTCATTCCCGAGGGGGTCTCGCCGTTGTACTCGCGGTTGACGATCATCACGCCGTTGGCCATCGGCAGGACGGCCACGATGCACTCGAAGCAGCCGCAACTGGTCATCGGTGCTTCCATCAGACTGTAGGCACAGAACCGCTCGACCTTATGGCCCGAGTATTGGTAGACGAACTTGTTGATGCCTTCCCATTCGCCCTTGATATGATCGATCGTACGTCCCTTGGCGATCGGCTGGTTGGGTCCGGTCGGATTGATCTCGTAGTTGGCCCGGCCGTCAAGCCAGTTGTATGCACCACAGAGACCGAGCCGCTGCGGAGTAATGACGCAGACGTGGTCCGGTGCATAGCTCTGACAGATCGTGCAACTGTAGAAGGTTTCGACCGATTCGTCGGTCATGCCGGCGATGCGATCGTCGCGAACGACGAACGCCGCCTGGGCCTCGGCCTTCTTCGCCACGACGGTTTCCGGGTCGGTGCTGATCCGCACGGCCACCTTGTCGACGATTCCGCCGTATTCGTCGTGAATCTTCGCGTGCAGGATCGTGCCGAGGTGTTTCAGCCGGAATCCGGCGGCGAAGGACTTCTTGCTGACGCGGCACCAGAGTTGATCGCGTTGGCCGGTGTGCATGAAGCCCATGGCGTTGGCCGTCCAGCGGTGGATCTGTCGTTCGATAATGCCCTCGAAATCGCTCTGCATCTTTCGACCGGCTGTGAGGACCTCGATACTCAGCGGCATGGCGCCGCCCGGCTCGACCGAATCGATATCGGGGCCGGAGACCTGAATGTCGCCATCCTGGATGTCGCCCGACTCGGCCGTGTGAACGTACTCGATCGCATCGGAGTACTTGAAACCGAACTGGACGTGCATGTCGTCCTTGCGAACCCGTTCGCCCTCGAACGCGGCCGCGTAGCCGACCGGGATGTCGATCTTCTCGATCTTGACCTTGACCGCCCGGGTGTCGATGCAGGTGGGCACGAGTTGGTCGTAGTCGGTTTCGACGACGATTTCTTCGCGAACGGTCACGCCGGTGGGCCGAATTTCCGGGGTCGTGTCCGAATCGGAGATAATCGGATAGCCCAACAGGATCGCTCCGGCGCCGGTCGCATACCAGTCGTCGGTAACGTCGCCGAACGTGATACCGAACGCCATGATCCGCCGTTTGGTGTAGTCGAGGCATTCGCGTGACTGACCCCGTTTGAAATTGCCGAAGGTCAACGCACTGCGGATCGACCAGTTCAACACGTTGATCGAATCGAGCGTGTCGGGCCCGACCGGCACGACGTAGAGGTCCCAGCATTCCTTCATCGAGACATCATCCTTGAAGACGCCGCCCTCGACCATCTGCTGCCGGGCCGTCTTTCCGTCGCGGTTGGCAACGAGGAACGTCAGAATGCTACGCTTTTGCAGTTCGCGAACGGTCTGGACCGCAATCTCGGTCGTCGGCGCGGGGCCCAGGATCAGGGCGAAGCCGGGCATCCGTCCGTCGACCAGTTGGATTCCCAACTCTCGCATGATCGTGTCGGAGATGAACCCCTGGTAACCTTCGGGCGTTTGGTAGCCGTTGGTCGTTCGCAGCGCGACCAGGGCCTCCTGGGCAAACATGGTCGCCGCCCCGGCATCGAGCCCGGTGCCGAGATACGGCAGCCACATGCCGTCGCTGGGGACCGGCCCGAGCAGTTCCCGGGCGTGTTCGACCTGCGGCTTGAGTTGTTCGAGAGTCTTCACTTCCAAACCCATCATCGAGTAGGACATGGGCAGCGAGTACGAGGTCAGGCCTCCCCAACCGATCGGCTTGTCCGGACCGTGCTCGGCCAGCGCTTTTTCCAGCGCCTTCTCGGCCTGGCCGACCCACTCGTGCGCACCGCGGATCACCTGGGTGAAAACTTGCTTTGACATGGTGAGGATCTCCTCTCGCGTCTTGATTGACAGGAATTAATGGCCCGTTGAGGACATTGTGTGGCACGTCCCTGAGGAACGAAGGGCGTGGTATGTCAGGAAGACACGCCCTTCGTTCCTCAGGGACGTGCCACACTCTCCATTTTCTTAACAGTTTGCTAGCCGACAGCTACGGCAGCTTTGCCCGTCTTCGGCTCGTAGGGCACTTCGTACATCGGCCCGGGCAGCCCGAGGTCGGCTCGCTTCCGGTCGATGTGATCGATCATCCAATGGGCCGCCTCGACCGGATCGTCCTGGAAATGCCAAGTCGCTCCGAAGCGGTCGTCCAACTGTTTGGTCAACAGATCGACGACGAATTCGCTGCCCTCGACCGGCAACGGTTGGCCGATCGCCACCGAAATGCCGCTGGCGACGAAGTACATGCCGATCGAGATGGCCTTCTCGCTCATCCACTCGGGCGCCGCACCGGCCACCGGCAGCTTGTCGAACGAATCGCCGATGCCGCCCTCTTTGACCAGTTCGGCACAAGCGGTCAAGATTCGCGTGTTGTCGACGCAACTGCCGAGATGCAACACGGGCGGGATGCCCACGGTCTCGCAGATCTCCTGGATCCCCTTGCCGGCATATTTCGCGGCCGCCTCGGGAGCCAGCAGCCCGGCCTTGGCGCAGGCGATCGCACTGCAACCGGTCTGAAGCACGAGCACGTCGTTGCGGATCAGCTCCTTGACCATGGCCAAGTGGGCTTCGTCCTGCGTGATCTTCGGGTTGTTGCACCCGACCACACCGGCGATGCCACGCAATCGGCCCGCCATAATGCCGTCGTTCAACGGCCGGTAGCTCGGTCGGTAACGGCCGCCGAGGATGTTCGCAACGACCTCGGTCGTGAACCCGGCAATCAGCGGTTCCTCGACCTTGGGGATATTGACCTTGTCCGGGTCGCGGTTCTTGAAATTCTCGACCGCAATCCGCACGATCTCCTTGGCCGTGGCCATCGCGTCTTCTTCGTGGAACTCGACGACCATGGCACCGGGGAACTGGGCCTTGGGGCTCGTCGAGATGATCTTCGTATGGAAACATTTCTGCTGTTCGGTCAGCGCAGGGAAGACGCATTGCACGTCGACCAACATCACGTCGACCGCACCGGTCGTGACGGCCAGTTCCTGTTGCAGGAAGTTGCCGGCCACCGGTACACCGTGACGCATCAGTATCTCATTGGCCGTGCAGCAGATGCCCGCCAGGTTGATCCCCTTCGCGCCGTTGGCTTCGGCCATCGCCAGCAACTGCGGATCGGTGGTGGCGGCCACCAACACGTCGGAAAGCGTCGGCTCATGGCCGTGAACGAGGATGTTGACTTGATCCTCCTTCAACACACCCAGGTTCACGCGGGAACGCAACGGACTGGGTTCGCCGAATAGCACGTCGGAAACGTCCGAAGCGATCATCGAACCGCCCCAACCGTTGGCCAGCGCGACCCGAATCGTTCCCAGGATCAGGTGGTCGGCGTCGTTGTCGACACCCATGTTCGTCACGTGCAGTGCATTGACGATCTCGCGATCGATACCGCGCGGCGTCACGCCGGCGTCCTTCCAGTTCTTCTGCTGTTGCTCGGGAGCACGGTTGACGTTGAGTTGCTCGCCGTCCTGTTTGCCGAATTCGCCGAGCAGCAACTCGGCCAGTTCGGTGCCGATCTCTCCGTCGCTACGGCCGTCGCGCTCGATGCCGTACTCGTCGGCCAATGCGTGGAGCTTCCTCGGGCTTCGGATCTTGTACGCGTCGGATTTTCCCGACGCGGCCAGTCGCAGGGCCTTGATGATTTCACGCCCATGGTCGCTATGGGCCGCACTACCCGACGCGACGTGTCGCAACAGGTTGCGAGCCACGATGACCTCGGCCGTGGCGCCGCAGATCCCCACCTGGGCACCCTTGCCGCCGGGGTTCACTCGACAGGGGCCCATGAAGCAGTTCCGGCAACAGAGCCCCTCGCGGCCGAATTTGCACTGCGTCTTCTGGGCGGCCAGTCGGTCCCAGACCGTCTGAACACCGGCCTTGGCGGCCACGTCGATCACCTCGAGCGAGGCGGGATCGACCGAAAGTCTCTTCTCATCAGCCATGGATATCTCCTCGTACTGTCCGAAATGCTGTGGAGTAATGCTCGCGTCGGTTATTTCTATTTCTCGCGCTAGGCGCTCAACTCGTCTTCGAGCGCTTTGCCAATGTTTTCCAATGCTTCACTAAACTGTAGGTCATCAATGTTCACGGATCGCCCTTCCAGGTCGGCCCGAGCCATTTCCTCCGAAAAGGGCAGCGCTGCGAGAATGGTCTGACCGACCAAGGCACGCTCGAGCGTGTCGAGCTGTTCCTGTTGCCGGATCTTGTTGGCGACCACGAACGTCCGCTCGATGCCGATATCACGGGCCAACTTCTGAATCTTCGCGGCCGTCTGCACACTTCTCATTCCCGGCTCGACGACCGAAATCAGGGCATCGACACCTTTGGCCGACGCCCTGCCCATGTGTTCCAAACCGGCCTCCATGTCGAGGATCACGTCGTCCTCGACCCGCAATAGCAGGTGTTGCAGCAAGGCCTTCAACACCGCACCTTCGGGGCACATGCATCCCTTGCCGCCCGTCTCGACGGTACCGAGGACCAACAGCCGCACGGAATCCGCGTCGACCGAGAACTTCTCGGGTAGATCATCGACCTTGGGGTTGAGCTTGAAGATCAGCCCGGCCCCTTGGTCCTTGGCATCCGTACGATCGAGGATCAACTCGCGCATGTCGGCAATCGGCTGCGGAACCCGATCCAACGGGACCCCCAACGCGGAGGCCAAATTGCCATCGGGATCTGCGTCGACCGCTACAACGGGCCGTTCCTGCCCCGCCAAACGTCGTGCCAAACTGGCCGAAAGAGTCGTCTTGCCTA